>NZ_NHBI01000011.1:0-66907 GCF_002167505.1 Sulfitobacter sp. TMED3
GATCCCAGCGTGATCATCGGCGCGATCAGTGAATCCACAGCGATCAACCCCACCGGCTTTGTCGAAACGGGCGATACCAACCTGCGGATCGACGGTCCCTCGGGCGATGATAGTGTCAATGAAATCAGCGCGTTGACCTTCGGCTTTCAGGGCGAGGTGCTGAACCTGCTGGACGTGGCAACCGTGTCGCGGGGCCGTGTGGACGCCCCCGACCACCTTTTGCGTCAAGACGGGCAAGAGGTCTTCACCCTTGGCGTTTCGGGACTGGAATCGGAAAATATCGTCGAGGTCGGCAAACGCGTCGAAGCGCAGCTTGAGACCTTGCAAACCTTCCTTCCCGTCGGGGTAGAGATCACGCCGATCTACGAACAACACCGCGTCGTGGACGAAGCCAACAACAGCTTCCTTTTGTCGCTTGCCATGTCCGTGGGCGTGGTGATCGGGGTGCTTGCGCTGTTCATGGGGGTCCGCGCCTCGGTTGTTGTGGGCGTATCGCTTTTGCTGACCGTGCTGGCCACGTTCTTCTTCATGTATCTGTTCGGCGTCAAAGTTGAACGGATCAGCCTTGGGGCCTTGATCATCGCCATGGGGATGCTGGTGGATAACGCCATCGTCATCGCCGAGGGTATGCAGCAAGAAATGCGCAAGGGGCGGCCCTCGGTCGCCGCCGCGGATACAGCGGCGCAGAATACGCAGATCCCCCTGCTGGGTGCCACGGTCATCGGGATCATGGCGTTTGCCGGGATCGGTCTGTCGCCTGACGCCACGGGCGAATTCATGTTCTCGCTTTTTGCGGTGATCGCGATCTCGTTGTTGATGTCGTGGGTCGTGGCGGTGACTGTGACGCCTTTGCTGGGGCATTATATGCTGAAGATCGGCGGGCTGGCAGATGACGACAGCGGGTATAACGGCCCGATTTTCCGCAGCTATGGCAACCTTGTCCGGCTGGTGCTGCGGTTCCGCTGGCTGGTGTTTGCCGGCCTGATCGGCACCACGGTGGCCTGTGTGATGATCTTTGGTCAGGTCAAACAGCAGTTCTTCCCTGCGTCCAACACGCCGTTGTTCTACTTTGAATACAAGGCGGAGCAAGGCAGCTCTATCCAGTCGACCTCCCGCGATCTTGCGGTGATCGAGGATTGGCTGCTCGCGCGCGACGACGTGGACACTGTGACGACGACCATCGGTGCCGGCCTGACGCGCTATGTTCTGACCTACACGCCCGGAGACAGCGACCCTTCGATCGGGCAGCTGGTGGTGCGCGCCACCTCGGCTGATGCGATCCCCGCCCTACGCGCCGAGCTTGACCAGTTCGCGATCAACGCGCTGCCTTGGGCAGAGGTGCAGACCAAGCGGATCATTTTCGGCCCCGGTGGCGGGTCGGATATCGAGGCGCGTTTTTCTGGGCCTGACCCCGAAGTGCTGCGCGATCTGGCCGATCAGGCAGAGGATATCCTGCGTGACGCAACCCCGCTGCTGCATACCGAACATGTCGATTGGCGCGAGAAAGTGCTTGTGACCCGCCCTGTCTATGCCGAGGACCGTGCGCAGGCCGTGGGCATCGGGCGCAGCGATGTGGCGGATGCGATTGCCCTGTCGACCAATGGGATCACCGCGGGCACCTACCGCGAACGGGACCGGTTGATCGACATCATCGTGCGGGTGCCGCGTGCGGAATCCGCGAGCAATGGGCAGCTGCCCGACCAGATCGTCTATTCCGCCGCGCTTGGGGACTACCTGCCGCTGAGCCAGGTGATCGACGGGTTCAAGGTCACCGCCGAAAACGCGGTGATCGAACGGCGTAACCGCGTGCAGACGATCACGGTACAGGCCAACGTCATCGAAGGCGTCACCCCGCCCACCGTCTTCCCGCAGATCCGCCCGCTGATCGAGGCGATCGAACTGCCGGTCGGCTATACCCTTGAATGGGGCGGAGAGTTCGAGAACGCGGGCGACGCACAGGCTTCGCTTGGCAAGCAGATGCCGCTGAGTTTCGGGACCATGTTGCTGATCACCATCCTGCTGTTCGGCAAACTGCGCCAGACCGCGGTGATCTGGACCATCGTGCCCATGGCGATCAACGGGGCGGCACTGGGGCTGTTGTTCTCGGGGTTGGCGTTCAGCTTTACTGCGCTGCTGGGGCTGCTGTCGCTGTCGGGGATGTTGATCAAGAACGCCATTGTTCTGGTCGAAGAGATCGACGTGCAAAAAGAAAACGGCCTGAACCAGCACGACGCCATTGTCACCGCCAGTGTCAGCCGTTTGCGCCCTGTGGTTTTGGCGGCGGTCACAACGATCCTCGGGATGGTGCCGCTGCTCGCCGATTCGTTCTTTGCCGCGATGGCGGTGACGATTATGGGCGGTTTGGGCTTTGCCTCTGTTCTGACGCTGATCGGTGTGCCCGCGCTATATCACACCTATCTCGCGAAAGAGCGCCGCGCGGATGCGGCGGCCAAACCGGCCTAGGAAAGCGGATTATGCCGTGGTGCCATGCACCACGGCATGCGCCAAAGCACGGGCCAGCGCGTCACGCTCCCCCTCGGATTGATCGGGACGGATACGGTACCAATCAACCAGCCCGTTCAATGCACCCATCAACGCACGGCTGGCGATTTCGATGTTCGGCACGTCCAGCTCCCCCTGCGCCACACCCGCGCGCAGCACCTCGCGGTAGAGATTTTCATAGTCGTTGCGCAGGGTAATCAGCTCGCGCAGCACAGCGCGCTCGGCTTCGGTGGTGGAGCCGCGCAAATAGACCTCTACGCCCAAGCGGATACTGCGCTGATAGGGCAGCGTGTCCATCATCACCCGCGCATGGGCATGGGCCATCAATTCAAGCTTGCTGATGTTGGAAGTATCCAATGATATCAGCGGGGTAACCGCGTCAAAACAATATTGCATCGCCTGTCGGTACACCGCGAAATAGATCGCGTTCTTGGACCGGAAATGGTGGTACACCCGCCCCTTGGTCGCGCCCAGAACATCGGCGATATCGTCCATCGTCGCCTTGTCGAGCCCCTTGAGCATAAAGCACTGCGCCGCCGCCTCGATGATCTCGCGGCGGCTGTCATGCTTGGGCGCGGCCCCCTCGGTGGCGTCCGTCAGCGTGTCGTCATCGATGTGTTCGTCCATTCGGTTCAGCCTTCGACAGCGGGTGCGCAGTAAAGAACGGGGGGTTTTGCCCGTGTAGCGTGAATACTGAGCCGAAAAAAACGGTTGTGACAAGCCGTTGCGTCACCGGACCCCCCGTAATTATCCGTTAGCGCACTTACATCACCGACAGCTATTGACACCTGCGCGCCCTGTTACGAGAGTAACATACTACTCGGAATGTTGTGCCGGAAAATCACAGGCTCAACACATCAGACCGTGGGAATGGACGGTGTGCCGAGTACCGAAAATCAAGGGGCAACCACGCGTTTTGCGCGGTTGTTTGACCCGAAATATATGTTTGGGAGGACATACATGACTTATAAATCATCCGTCGCAGTCACCGCATTGGTCGCTGCTGTTGCCATCGCCGGTCAGGCCAGCGCGAAAGAGCGTCTGAACTTTGCCTACGGCTATCCGAATAACTCTGCCATCGGTCTGGCGGTTGACGCCTATGCCGAAGCCGTGGCCGAACGCTCTGACGGTGAAGTCGACGTAACCGGTTTCGCGATGTCGCTGCTGAGCCTGCCTGAAACCTCGCCCGGTGTGCGCGACGGTCTGGCGGATGTCGGCTTTGTGCTGCCGCCCTACTACCCGGCGGAATATTCCACGAACCTCTTCCTGCACGAGATGAACCTGCTGGTGAACCTTGTCGAAAAACCCACAGGTAAAGAGCCGCTGGCCTTCACCGGCGCGATGGTCGAATACACATTCACTAAATGCCCCGAGTGTCTGGAAGAATATAGCGCACAAAATCAGGTCTATACCGGCGGCGGCGTGACCCCGCTGTACAACCTGCTGTGCAAGGACGTCAAAGTCACCTCCGTCGAGGATCTGAACGGTCTGCGTCTGCGTGCCGGTGGTGCCGGTTTCGTGCGCTTCGCCGAAGCTTTCGGCGCCCAAGGCGTGCGTCTGCCCGTTTCCGAAGCCTATGAAGCGCTGGATCAAGGCATCATCGACTGCGCCATGTTGTCCGCGCCCGAGCTGACAAACTACAACCTGCACGAGGTCGTCACCGACATCACGCTGGCCGTACCGGGCGGTGTTTTTGCGGGCGTTTCCTCGGCGAACGTGAATGCGGACCGCTGGAAGGGCATGGACGACGCATCGCGCGAAGCCCTGCTGTGGGGTGGCAGCCAGATGACGGCGCATACCACATGGAACTTCTACACCGACGATGCCGCGGCGATCGAACATGCGCGTGGGGCCGGGATCAACATCCACGAGCCCGACGCAGAGCTACTGGCAGCGGTCAAGGAATTCAGCCGTCAGGACCTCAAGACCGTTTCCGCCCTGTTCAAAGACACTTACGACGTTGCGCGGGCCGATGAAATCGCCGCCGATTTCGAGCCGCTGTTGGCCAAGTGGAACGATCTGGTGGTCGACGTGGACAGCGCTGACGCGTTGAACCAAGTGATCTGGGATCAGGTGATTTCCAAAGTGGACCCAGCGACTTACGCGCAGTAAGCCGCCCATCCGCTGATCACAACGGGGTGCCGCGCCGATGCGCGTGGCCCCCCGACGGCCCCTTTTGCAAACGGATACTCCGATGAAACTTATCGCGTCAGTGATCTCTGCGGTGATCACGTTGACCGCTTCGCTGGCTGGTATCATTGTTCTGATGCTGGTTGCCCATGTCACCATCGACGTGGTCATGCGCTTTGCGTTCGATACGCCGCTGAACTCTACTATTCTTTACGTCTCGGCCTTTTATATGGTCGCGATCGCCTTTCTGCCTCTCGCCGCGGTGGAGCAAAACGACAGCCACATCGCGGTTGAACTGCTGGTCGAAAGGTTTCCCACCAAAGTACAAAGCTTTCTCGCGGGGCTGGCCTTGCTGCTGACCTGCATCGTGACTGCCACCGTCGCGATCCGCACCGGAGACGAGGCTTTGGCGAAATTTATCGGCGGCTCCTATTCGATTGAGGCAGGCGGCAAGGTGACCACATGGCCCACCTATCTGGCGCTACCCTTGGGCTTTGGCCTGATGTCGATCGTCGCCGCGTGGAAATTCATCTGTCACCTTACCGGCCGCCCCCACGGGTTGAACGCCTTGCAGGTTGAAGACCCCTATCTAGCCGGCGGAGACGCACAATGACCGAGTTACAAATCGCAGGCATCTTTATCGCGATCCTGCTGGCGATGATCCTGATGCGTATCCCGATTGGCATCTCGCTGATCGCCGTGTCCTTTGGCGGGCTTTGGTCCATGTTCAACTGGAACATCGCCTGGGGGAGCCTCGGGATCGTGCCCTACAGCTTTGCCAATTCATGGGTGCTGAGCTCTATCCCCGCCTTCCTGTTCATGGGGTTCATCTGTTATCACACAAGGCTGACGCAGGGGCTGTTCAACGCCGCGCAGATCTGGCTGTCGAGCCTGCCGGGCGGCCTTGCGATTGCGTCGGTCTTTGGCTGCGCCGGTTTTGCCGCTGTGACCGGATCCTCGGTCGCCTGCTCTGCGGCGATGGGTAAAATCGCGGTGCCTGAAATGGTGCGTCACCGGTACAGCCCCGAACTGGCGACGGGCACCGTTGCCGCGGCGGGGACCATTGGTGCCCTGATCCCGCCATCGATCCTGATGATCCTTTACGGCATCATCTCGCGGCAGTCTGTCAGTGCCCTGTTCCTGGGGGGGCTGGTGGTCGGGGTGATCACGCTGGTCGCCTATATCGTGCTGATCCTCGTGCGGGTGAAGATGAACCCTGATCTTGCCCCTCCGGTCCAGATCAGCGCGACGCGCGCAGAGAAGATCAAGGCATTGGGTCAGACATGGCCGGTGCTGCTGATCGTGATCGGTGTGTTCGCGGGTCTGTTTGGCGGGGCGTTCACCCCGACCGAAGCGGGTGCCATCGGGGCCATGCTGTCGACCATTGTCGCCCTGCTGTACCGCACGCTGACGTTCAAGGCATTGCGCATGGCGATCACCGAAACACTGACCACCACCGCCGCTTTGCTGATCATCGCCGTGGGGGCCAGCCTGCTGACACGCTTTCTGGCGCTGTCGGGGATCGGGGACGCGCTATCCGATGCGATTCTGGGCTTTGGTGCCGCGCCGCTGTTGATCATGATCGGCATCGTTTGCGTCTATCTTGCGCTTGGCATGATGCTGGAGCCGGTCGGGGCGATGCTGCTGACCTTGCCTATCGTTCTGCCCATCGTCGAAGAGACGGGCTATAGCCTGCTGTGGTTCGGTGTGGTGCTGGTCAAACTGCTCGAGATCGGGATGATCACGCCGCCCATGGGGATGAACGTCTTTGTAATCAAAGGCGTGGTCGGCAATACCGCGTCGCTGTCCACGATCTTCAAGGGCGTGTTCTGGTTCGTCATCGTTGATCTGTTGATCGTGGCGGCGTTGATCGCCGTGCCCGATATCGTGATGTTCCTGCCCGATTGGGTCGGCCGCTAAGACATCGCCTCCGGCGCGGAGTTTCCTGCGCCGGAGCCCTTCACAGCGTGATAGCTTGCCCGTGAGGCGTCCGTGCCGCCGCTTCGTGCCATGCGTCTTTACATGCCGCCAGCTCGCCCGCCGTTGTCAACTGCTTCTGCGCCACGATCTTTTCCAGCGCGGTCAGCCAGTGCTGGTAGTAGTCACGCTCTGTCCCTGAATGCACCTCTGCGGTCAGCGCTTGTGCCCATTCGGCCCATGTGAAGGCCCCCGATTGATGCAGGGACACCGCCATCGCAAAGGCCTGCGCCTGCCACGGCGCGTCAAACACCGGTTCATCATCCGACAGCGTAATATCGGGCAAAAGCGAAAGATCGGGCAGGGTCATGATACGGTCCTCAGATAGGGTTCCCACAGATCAAGGGTCACGCTGTCATCCGCGCGCGCCTGATCGCCCCAAAGCGTGCGCGCCGAAAAGGCCACCTGATACAGCCATTGCGGATCCTCCCCCTGCCCTTGCGCATTGCTATCGGGAAAGACGTGAAACCCGTGCACCTTGGTGATCGTCCCGACCTTGTCGCGGGCATAGCGTGCCATGCGGGTGTGGGTGGTGGGATGGTTGTTGATCGTTCTGATCTGATCCCCGACGGCAAAGGCCGGGGTCCCTGTCGCGGGCCGATCCGCCGGACCACCGGCCGCCAACATGTCGTCGACATCTTCGGCAGCAAGCTTGCGTTTGATCGGCGCGGCGGGGGTCAGCGGCACCGATTGCGCAATCTCTGCCTCGGTGAGCATCCCCTTTTCGACCATCAACCGCTTGGCCGCTTTCAGCCAGATCGCGTAATAGGGCGTGCGGGTATAATCGCCCGGATGCATATCTTCGCGCGCGGATCGCGCAGCATCGATATTCCACTGCCCGCAGGCCCCAAGCGCCACCACGATCCCAAGCGCGCGGGCCTCCCAGGGGGCGTGAAACAGCGGTTCGTCCTCTTCTTGCACCACGGGGCCAAAGCCCATCATCCCGCCAAGATCCGCGCCGCCGTTCATGATGCCACCTGCGGCGCGCGCACCAGCCCTGTCCCGATCATCGCATTGCGGGTCACCAGATCGGCCAACTGTTCCATCGAATAGCCTTCGGTTCCCGCCGGGCGCTGCGGGATCACGAGATAGCGGATCTCGGCGGTTGAATCATGCACCTCGACCCCCGTTGCATGATCAAGGGTCACGCCGAACTCCGCCAGNACCCCACGCGGATCAATCACCGCCCGCGACCGGAAGGGAGGTGATTTATACCACGTCGGCGGCAGCCCCAGCACCGACCACGGGTAGCAAGAGCACAGCGTGCAGACGACCAGATGATGCACCTCGTCCGAGTTGAACACCGCTTCGATATGCTCGCCCTGACGGGAATGATACCCAAGCGAATGGATCGNTGCAGAGGAATCGCGCCTTAGCCATGCCTCGAATTCCGGCTCTACCCATGATTTCGCCACCACATGCGCGCCGTTGCGCGGGCCGATCTTGGTCTCGTAGGTCTGGATGATNCGGTCCACCGCCGCGCTGTCGATATAGCCCTTNGCGCTCANCAGGCTTTCCAGCGCCCTCACCCGCGCCTCGGTCTCTGTCNGATGTGAATGATCGCCTTCGTGATCATGTCCGTGGGAAGTCATCGTTCCGCCCCCTTCGCCCTGCGTGTTGATGCAACGATAGGAGGGAACGCCGCGATTGGAAACCACCATATGTGTGGGCGNCCNGCCGCGNCTTCCGTGACGTCAACATACCTTACTTATCCCCCCGTCCTGACACGAAGCGACCGCAGGAATGCCNAATTTGTTAACCAAGTTGACCCAAAGCCAAGGAGCCCCGCATGAGAACCTATCCGATCCCCTTTAACGAAGAAGCCCGCCTGCGCGCCGTTTTTGATATTCCGGGACTGACCGCACAAAACGAAGCGTTGTTTGACACGATATGCGAGGCGGCGCGCACCCTGCTCGACTGCCCGATTGCGCATATCAGCGTGGTCGAAGAGGACAGCCAGTGGTATAAATCCGTTGTGGGCATGCATCTGGACCCGATGCCCAAGGACACCGGTTTTTGTGCGCACACCATTATGTCCGACGCGCCGATGATCGTGCCCGATCTCAGCAAGGACGCCCGCTTTGAACGGCACCCGATGGTCGCCAAGGGCGGGCCGGAGGCGCGCTATTACGCGGGTGTGCCGCTTATCCTGTCCTCCGGTCACCGCTTTGGAAGCCTGTGTGCGCTGGACCTGAAGCCCCATGAATACCCTTCGGAAAAGCAGATTGCCCTGCTCACCGATCTGGGTCGTATCGTCGTTGCCGCACTNGAGCGGAGCCAACCCGAAGCCCCCGAAGTGCANCAGGATAAAACCGCGCAATCNACCTTCCTGACCTTGGTNGGGCACGAGTTGCGCACGCCGCTGACCGTNCTTTTCGGCAGTCTNAAGCTGTTGGAGGNGACAGCAAGCANCGGCACCAACCCCACGCTGATCCATTCCGCCCGTCGGTCGGTGGATCACCTNACGAAACTGATTGAAACGATCCTGTCCTATAGTAACGCCAGCACCGGCGAGCNGCGGTTGAACGAACAAAACTGCGACCTTGGCGCGATCCTGAGCGCGGTTGCAGGGTTGCAGTTCCCCACCACGGATGCGGCGGCCAAAACGGTCACGCTTCGTGATACTGTGATGCTGGATACGCTGCATGTGGACGCCGANCAGATCGANCTTGCCGTCACAGCNTTGGTNTTGAATGCCGTGATGCACGGCGGGACCGACATCACNCTAGAGACGTTTCAGGACATGGACGGGAATATCGAGATTTCGGTGCGGGACAACGGCAGTTTCGACGANCATGTCGAACTGGCCGAACTTTACAAACCTTTTGTCGTGGGCGGGTCGCTGGACCACCGCGCGACCAAGGGCGGGNTGGGTCTGGGGCTGCCCCTGACCCGCAAGCTGGTCGAGATGCACGGCGGCGATTTCGAGGTCCACGCAGAAGCGGATCACAGCCGCGCCGTCATCCGCCTGCCCGCGTGGCGGTGTAAAACCGCGATGATCCAGGCTGCCAAAATGGNACCTGCCACTGTCCCTGATGCGCGGCAGAAGCTTATCTAGGAGCAGCGCTTATGCGCTTGTCTCGGCGTGGCCGATGAACCGGGCCTCAAGCGCGCTTGGCTGGCGTTCGCCGTGGGTCAGGATGTGAAACCGTCGCTGCGGGGTGTCGATGGGCACGTCGACCATCCGCCCCGCCTCGATCGACCGGCGGACCACCAGATCGGACAGCAGCGCGGCACCGATGCCCGCTTCGACCGCGCTGCACACCGCCTCGTTTGACGGAAGCTCCAGCGTGCTTTCCAGATCCTCCAGCCCCAGACCCTGCCGCCCGAGCCACTGCAGAAAACTGTCGCGCGTGCCTGACCCTGCTTCACGCAGGATCCAAGGGGTCTGGCGCAAGCGTTCGGGCGAAAGATCGCCCCCCTCGGCACCGCTTGGGAACACCAGCCGCAGCGTNTCCCCCGCCACCGCCTTAGCGCGGAGTGTGGTGAGCTGGCAGTCCCCCTCGATAATGCCGATGTCAGCTTGCAATGCTTCGACCGCGCGAGCGGCGTCGTCGCTGTTGCCGATCCGCACCGTCAGCGCGATCTCGGGGTGCGCCTCGCGGAACCGCGCGATCACCGCGGGCAGCCAGTAGTTCGCGACCGTCTGGCTTGCCGCAAGCCGCAGCTTTCCGCGTTTCACCCCCGCCAGATCATCCAGCCGCTGGCTGGCGATGGCAGCGCGGGCCAGAACGGCGCGGGCTTCGCCCAGAAAATCACGCCCCGCATCGGTCAGCACAATCCGCCGCCCGATACGATCAAAAAGGCGCAGGTTATGACGCTCTTCCAGCGCGGCGATGGCAGCACTGGTCGCACTTTGGGTCTGGTTCAATGCTTCGGCGGCGCGGGTCATATGTTCACGCTCTGCCACGGCAACGAAAATGCGCAACTGGTCCAGTGTCATCAGGCGGCCCCCGTCAGGATGATCAGCGCAAGGCTGACGCCCATGATAAAGACCCAAGCCGCCGCCCCCAGCAAGGCCGGACGCCCCCCCGCCGCGGCAAGTTTGCGCAGATCGGTCTCAAGCCCCATCGCCGCAAGCGCCATCGCCAGCAGGAATTGCGTCACAGCGGTCGCGGGGTCCAGCACCGCCTGCGGCACCCAACCGGTCGAGGCCACGCCGACCATCGCGATGAACCCGAAAACAAACCACGGGATCGGGGCCTTGCCGCCACCGCCTTGCCCCTGATGCCGCCGCGCGGCAAACGCGCCCAGACACAGGATCATCGGGGCAAGCATCATCACCCGCGTGAGCTTGGCAATCGTGCCGAACTGGCCGGCCTCCTCTCCGCGCTGGAAGGCGGCGGCAACGACCTGGGCGACCTCGTGGATCGACGCACCGGTCCAAAGGCCAAAGCCGCGCGGGCCAAGGGTCAACCAGTTTTCGGCCAAGGGCAGCAGGATCATGGAGAGCGAGCCAAAAATCGTCACGCAGGCCACCGCATAGGCGACATCTTCGTCGCGGCCACGGGCTACGGTATTGGTTGCGATCACGGCAGAGGCCCCGCAGATCGACGTGCCCGCCGCGATCAACTGCGTCAGCTTGGCATCCACCCCCAGCACGCGGCCCAGCCATGTGGTGAACCCGAAGGTCAGTACCAGCGACAGCGCGATCACCGCGACCCCCACCCAGCCGACAGCCGCAACCTGCCCCAGCGTCAGCTGCAACCCCATCAGGATAATCCCCGCCCGCAACACCGGTCGCATGCTGATCGCAAGCCCTGTCTTCGCCACCTCGGGCGTGCCAAGGGTGTTGCGCAGCGCCATGCCCAGAAGGATCGCGAGGATCAACGGGCTCAGCATGCCCACCCCCGGCAGATACCGCAGTGCAAAGGCCAGCGCGGCGATCATGGCGGCAAGCGCCAGACCCGGCCAGATCGATGGCGTGGTTTTATCAGCGTGAACGAGGTCAGAGAGGGTCGTATCAGTCATAGCGTGCCTAAGTATCGTCGTGTCCCGTGCATTATCGGCCATTCCGATACATCAATCCAACGGATTATAATTATCCAAATGATCGCAAAATGTGATTGATTGGTTAGGCCGTGGCAGTCGCTTGATGCAGCGTCTCTCTTTACGCTTGGGGTTCTGCGCCCCTATCGTTAAGGGACTGCCGAAACCGGCATCGCTGCGCAGAAAGGGAAACCCATGGTCCCGATCATCTTTGGCCCCCTGCGGACCCGTGAAACGCCGCGCCAGTCGCGTGCGGTGACCCGCGTGCATGTCATCCTGAACGCCACGGCAGCGCTGCTGGCCGAGAACCGGTTGCAAGACCTGACCACCACCGCCATCGCGACCCGTGCCGAGGTGCCTGTCAGCTCTATCTATCGGTATTTTCCCACGCTTGATGACGTGCTGCTTGAGCTCTATTCGCAGACCGCCAATGAATTACGCGCCAAGCTTTTTGCCAGCCTTGATGACGTTCACGCCCATACGACATGGCGGGACCGGTTGCGTGCCGTGCTGNANGTGCAGCGCAGCTATNTGGCGCGNCATCCCTACTACCGCCCNCTGCTNCTGCATTTCGCGACGAAACGCGGNCCGCTCGCGATCGAGGATGACGACCACGATGATCTNGTCCGCTTTCTATGCAACAGATGGGAAAGCGGTGCCGACGGGTTTCAGGGGGGCGATCCGGTGGTGGTGGCCAAAACCACGATCCAGATCTCCCTTGCGATGGAAGATCTGGTCGCGGCGCAGGCGGATCGGCGCAGCTCTCGCCCCTATTCGCAAGAGCTGACCAAAGTGCTTGAGCATTATCTGGCGCAATACCTGTCGGATTAGCGCCTGCGGGTCAGGCGATGGTATCCGCCCGCCCCGCCTGCCGCCCCGAAAAGATGCAGCCGCCCAGAAACGTCCCCTCAAGCGCGTTATACCCGTGATACCCACCGCCGCCAAAACCGGCGACCTCGCCCGCCGCGAAAAGCCCCGTGATCGGCGTGCCAGAGGCGTCCAGCATCTGGCTGTCAAGATTGGTCTGCAACCCGCCCAGAGTTTTGCGCGTGATGATGTTCAGCTTGACCCCGATCAACGGCCCGTTTTCAGGGTCGAGGATCTTGTGCAGTTTGGCCGTGCGTTGCAGCTTGTCGCCGCGATAATTCCGCGCCGCATGGATCGCCATGATCTGCGCGTCTTTGGTAAAGTTGTTGTCGACCTGCCTGTCGCGGGCCCTGATCTCGGCTTCGATCTTGTCAAGCGACAACAGATCATTCCCCTCCATCCCGTTCATCTTGGCGATGAGCTCGGGCAGCGTTTGGGCGACGACGAAATTCTCGCCATGCTCCTTGAAGGCCTCGACGGCGGGGGTCGCGGCCTTGTTCAGGATACGTTGCTGCAAGACTTTGACCCAGCTTTTGTCGGCGAAATCGGGGTTCTGCTCTGACCCTGACAGGGCAAATTCCTTTTTCACGATCTTCTGCGTCGTGATGAACCACGAATAATCAAAGCCCGTATCAAGGATCATCTTCAAAGACCCCAGACTGTCGAACCCCGGCAGCGACGGCGCGGGAAAGCGGTTGCCCTTTGCATCGAACCACATCGACGACGGGCCGGGCAGGATACGGATACCGTGGTTGGGCCAGATAGGGTCCCAGTTCTTCACGCCCTCGGTATAGTGCCACATGCGGTCATTGTTGATCAGCTGGCCGCCCGCCGCCTCGCTGATGGCGATCATGCGGCCATCGACGTGGGCGGGTACGCCGGCGATCATCTCTTTCGGGGCGGGCCCAAGACGTGCCGTCGGCCATGACTTGCGCACCAGCTCGAAATCTCCGCCGATCCCGCCAGAGGTGACAACGACAGAGGGCGCGCGCAGTTCGAAATCGCCCACGATATCACGGTTGGTCTTTTGCCCGCGTGATGCCCCGTGCGCCGCCAGCACCTCGCCCGAGACACCGACCGCGGCACCGTTTTCCATGATGATATGCGAACAGCGATGGCGGAATTTAAGCGCGATGCGACCGGCCTGCTGATGTTCCCGCACGCGGCGTTCGAATGGTTCCATTGTTCCGGGCCCAACACCCCAAGTCAGGTGAAAGCGCGGCACCGAATTCCCGTGACCCGACCCAAAGCTGCCGCCGCGTTCGGCCCATCCCACGACGGGAAACCACCGCATCCCCATATCGTACAGCCAGCTGCGCATCGGGCCTGCGGCGAAATCGACATAGGCCTCGGCCCATTTGCGCGGCCATGCGTCTTCGGGCCGGTCGAATTGGGCCGATCCCATCCAGTCTTGTAGCGCAAGTTCGCGGCTGTCCTTGATACCCATCCGGCGCTGTTCCGGGCTGTCGATCAGCATCAGCCCGCCAAGGGACCAGAAAGCCTGCCCGCCCAGAAAGGCTTCGGGTTCCTGATCGATGAGGGTGACCTGTTTCCCACGATCAGCCAGTTCGGCTGCGGCGACCAGTCCGGCGAGACCGCCGCCCACGATAATAACGTCAGAGGTATTCATGCAAAGCTCCTTACGCTGTGCCGATGCGGCGGTATTTCAAAACGACGGGCAGGATGATCAGATACATCAGGATACCGTAAACAGCCGACGGCAGCGCATAGGCGGTGAAGCCACCCTCGCCGCCGACAATGATCGCGGCGACGGCGATCCCCAGGGTACTGTTCTGCACCCCCGTCTCGACCGAGATGGTCTTGGCCTCGGTCACCGACAGGCCAAGCAGCCGCGGCACGACAAAGCCGATGGTGGTCAGCGCGGCCAGCAAGACCAGCAGCGCGGGCCCGATCACCACGATATTTTCCACAAACAGCGCCCAATTTGCCGCCAGCGCAGCCAGCACGATCACCGCAAACAGGATCGTCGCCACCGCGCTCAGTTTAGGCTCGGCCCGGGTCATCGCGGCGGGGGCCATCGCCCGCGCCCCCAAGCCAAGCGTGACAGGCACCACCGTCAGGGCAAACATGGTGACAGCGGTTTTGGTGATGTCGATCTCGGGCGCGGCATCGCCCATGAAATATCCCATCGACAGGCCCAAAATCAGCGGCACGGTCACCACGCTGGCAAGGCTGATCACCGCCGTCAGCGACACCGACAGCGCCACATCCCCTTTCGCCAGCTTCGAGATCACATTGCTGGTCACCCCACCGGGGCAGGCCGCCAAGATCATGAACCCCACGGCCATTTCCGCGCGGATGCCAAAGGCCAGCACACAGATAAAGGTCACGAGCGGCAGCAGGATGCTTTGGTTCAGCGCCCCGATGAAAAACGCAAGCGGCCGCTGCCCGACACGGGCGAAATCCGCAGGTGTCAGCCCGACACCCAAGGTAAACATGATAAACGCCAAGCCGAGCGGCAAGACGACCGAAATCAGTACATCCACGATTATCCCTCCCAAGACATCTGTGAAAAACAGAATATATTTCCGGTATAGCCGTCAAGTGCCGATTCACCTAAGAGAAATCCGCTCTGCCGTAACGTCGCGCACGGGCCCCCGATGGACCCTTCCCCAAAGTAAGGTTACCTTAGCGTAAGGGAACGAAACAACCTGCGCGCCCGAAGGTGGCGGGCGGGCATTGGCACGATGGGAGTACATCTAATGTCGGATACGGTGATTGCGGATTTTGATCGCAAGCTTGCACGAGAGGCGTTTGAACAGCGCGCGGCGCAGGGCGCTGCGGCGTTGACGCGTCTGGGGGCGGGGGCTGATGTGCCTGTGGCGCTGATCATGCGCAACGATCTGACCCAGCTCGAGGTCATGCGCGCTGCGGCCATGGCCGGCACGGTCATCGTGGCGCAGAACTGGCACGCTGCGGCAGAAGAGGCCGGCGCCATTTGTGACGACAGCGGCGCACAGTTCGTGATCATCCACCGTGACCTGATCGACGCTCTGCGCCCCGCCCTTGAGGGGCGCACGGTCATCGCGGTCACCCCTGATACCGCGCTGCGTCAAGCCTATGGCATTGATGACGCCGCCGCTAAGACCGACCCCGAGACACCGGAATGGTCCGCGCTGGTAGATGCCGCCGACCCCATCACCCCGCGCGAGATGATGCGCCCGCTGATGCGCTATACCTCGGGCTCGACCGGCAAGCCGAAGGGCGTGCGGCGTTTGGGGGGCGGGCCCAAGCGCGACTTTGAAGAGGTGCTTTCGCGCGTAGGCACCGAGATGTTGCAGCTCAAACCCGGCTCGCGGTTCTTTACGGCAGCGCCGATCTATCACTCGGCACCGTCAACGCTGACCTCTGCCGCGCTGGTCACCCCGGGCGTATCGACCTTTGTCGCGCCCAAGTTCGACCCGGAAAGCTTCCTTGCCACGATCGAGGCTCAGCGCATCACTCATATCTATCTGGTCCCCACCATGATGAGCCGGATGCTGAAGCTCCCCCAAAAGGTGAAGGCGAAATATGACCTGTCCTCGGTGGAATTCTGCGTCTCGACGGGGTCACCCTGGCCACATGACCTGAAAGTAGCGATGATCGACTGGTGGGGGCCTGTGTTCTGGGAAAGCTACGGCGCGACAGAGATCGGGTTCATGACGATGGTATCCTCGGCAGATGCTTTGGCACGGCCCGGCACCGCAGGGCGGATGCAGATGGGCGGCACGTTGATGATCCTTGACCCCGATGGGAACGAGCTGCCCGCCGGTCAGGTGGGCGAGATCTATGCCCGCATGGATGCCTTCGGCGGGTTCGACTATTCCAACGATCCCGAAAGCCGCGCCTCGGCTGAAAAGCACGGGCATTTCTCTGTCGGGGATCTGGGGTCGGTGGATGAGGACGGGTTCCTGTTCATCACGGATCGCAAGAAAGACATGATCATCTCGGGCGGGGCCAATATCTTTCCCGCCGAGATCGAAGCGGTGCTGATGCGCGCGCCTTTCATCCGCGATGTCGCCGTCTTTGGCGCGCCTGACCCCGAATTTGGCGAACAGATCGTCGCGGCGGTTGAACTGGCCGATGGGCACAGCGCCGACAAACAGAAGGTGCTGGATTTCCTTGACGGCAAACTGGCCCGATTCAAAGCGCCTCGGATCGTCGATTTCCACGAGGCCCTGCCCCGCGAAGACAGCGGCAAGATCTTCAAACCCCGCCTGCGTGCGCCCTACTGGGACGGGGCGGGCCGGTCGATCTGACCCTGACCTGACGCCCTTACAGCAACCGGGACCGGTGTGAATTGCGCCGGTCTCCTTGTGTTGGGGCGCGGGGATTCCTACATCGCGCCGGTACACACGCCGCCCCGAGGGGCCAAAAACAGGATGATCACGATGACCAGCACCCTACTAGAGCAGTTGAACTGGCGCTATGCGACCAAGAAGATGGACCCGTCCAAGAAAGTCCCTCAGGACAAAGTCGACACCATCGTCGAAGCCATCCGCATGACACCCACCTCAAGCGGCACCCAGCCCTTCGAGCTGCTGGTCGTGACCAACCCCGACAAGCTGGCGCAGATCCAGAAAGCCGCCAGCGACCAGACCCAGATCACCGAAGGGTCGCACCTGCTGGTGTTCGCGGCGTGGGATAACTACACCAAAGACCGCATCGACGCGGTCACCGATCTGAATGTCGAAGCCCGTGGCGACCTGCCCTTGCTCAGCGCCTATTACGAGAACCTGAAAAACAACTACCTGCCCCGCGATGCCGAGGTAAACTACGCCCATGCCGCGCGTCAGGCTTATATCGCGCTTGGGGTGGCACTGGTTGCCGCCGCTGAACAAGAGGTCGACAGCACCCCGATGGAGGGTTTCGACCCAGCCAAGGTAGACGAGATTCTGGGCCTTAAAGAGCGCGGCCTGCGGTCGGTGATCCTGCTGCCTCTGGGCTATCGCGACGCGGAATCCGACTGGCTGGCCCCGATGAAAAAGGTACGCAAGTCGGCTGAAACGCTGGTCACCCATATCGACTGATTGTTGCGGGGCGAAGGGGCAAACACCCTTCTCGCACCGCCAGAAGCATACCAACGCGGGGCCGGTTCTTTGCGACCGGCCCCGCGGTTTTCGTCAGATCGCCGCCTCGCGGGTCAGACGTTTTGATGCCATCCCCGGCTCTGCCCCCCATACCGCCACATAGCGGTAGAAGACCGGCGTGAGGAACAGGGTGAACACGGTAGCAAACCCAAGCCCGCCCACGATCACCCAGCCCACGGCGATGCGCGCTTCGGCCCCCGCGCCCGAGGTCAGGATCAACGGCAGGCCGCCAAAGACGGTCGATACCATCGTCATCATCACCGGNCGNATCCGCAGACGCAGCGCGTCNCGNATGGCGCTNTCGATATCCTGCCCCGCCTCGCGCAACTGGTTGGCAAATTCGACGATCANGATACCATTCTTCGCCATCACCCCGATCAGCATCACCAGCCCGATCTGACTGTAGTAGTTCAACGATCCACCGCTGAGCGAGATCGCGAANAGCGCCGCCGCCAGACCAAAGGGCACGGTCAGCATGATCACGACGGCGCTGGCGATGCTTTCGAACTGCGCGGCCAGCACAAGGAACACCACCACCAACGCGACGCCGAACACCATATACATCTCTGTCTGGCTGTCGCTCAGCGTCGCCGCCTCGCCGGTAAAGATGATCCCCATCCCGTCGGGCAGCACGCTATCGGCTATCGCCGTCAGACGGGTCATCGCGACGCTAAGATCGATACCGTCGTTCAGGTTCGCCTGCGCCGAAACCGCCAGCGACCCGCCCTGCCGTTCCAACGTGGATTGGCTGACCACGGGCACCAGCTCTGCCGCCGCGGACAGGGGCACATAGGCACCGCCCGGCAACTGTAGCTGGATGTTATCAAGATCAGATGGGTCATCAATTGGCGGGCCACCGGGCACGACATTCACATCCGTCTCGATCTCGTCCGCAAAGACGGTGACGGCGACCTTGCCTTGGGTCATTGCGCCGATNGTCTGGGTGATCTCGGCCTCTGTCAGGCCAAAGACGCTCGCCATTTCGGGATCAACGCGGACCTCGTATTGCGCCTGCACCGCGTCGTTGGAAAGTTGCGGGTTCAAAAACGCCTCATCCTGCGCCATCGCCGCGACCAAAGCCTCGGTTGCCGTGGTCATCGCTGCGATGTCCTTGCCCGTCACCGCGAATTGCAAGCCCTGCCCGCCGCCCCGGATATTGAGGCTGTTGGTCCCCCGCGCAGAGGCCTGAACGCCGGGCACCCGCGCCAACTTGCCGCTGATCTCGGCGACCAGTGCGGATTGGCTGCGGTCACGATTGCTCCAGTCATCGAGCCGCACGATGATGAAGGCGCTGGTGCCACCNCCNACGCCAACGATGCTNTGAACCGAGGTAACCTCGCCGCTTTCCTGATAGGGGGTCAGGATCTCTTCGATCTGATCAACCTGGGTATCAAGGTAGTCGATCGTGGTNTCAGAGGCNCCGCGCGCCTGNACCAGAAAGAACCCGCGATCCTCGTCGGGCGTGATGGCAGAGGGCAAAGTGCCCGCCGCCCCCGCCGCCACGATCACAAAGGCCCCCGCCGCCCCCAGCACCACCAACGGCATGCGGATGGCTTTGTCCATCACCGTGTCAAACATCCGCCCGGCCCAGCCTTGCGGCTTTGCCGTTGCCTCAAGCGCGGATTTGCCCGGATCAAGAAAGGCCGCCAGAACCGGTGCCAGCGTCAGCGCGGTGATGGACGACAGCGTGACAGCAAAGGCCAGCACAAAGCCGAATTCGCTGAACACCCCACCGGCCTGACCGGGCAGGAAAGAGATCGGGATAAACNCCGCCGCCAGCGTCGCNGTGGTAGAGATGACGGCAAAGAACACCTCGTTCGTGCCCGCCGCAGCGGCAGCAAAGGGCCCCATCCCCTGTTTGCGTTTGCGCACGATATTTTCGATCACGACAATCGCGTCATCCACCACCATCCCCGTCGCCAGCACCAGCGCCAGCAGGCTGATGGTATTGACCGAAAACCCCGTCAGCCAGATCGCGGCGACCGTGCCCACCAGCGACACCGGAATGGTCACCGCCGGGATCATCACCGCACGGGGGGAGCGTAGAAAGGCAAAGATCACCACAACCACAATCCCCGTCGCCAAAGCGATGGATTTCATCACCTCGGTCAAGGATCCTCTGATGAATGTCCCATCGTCAGAGGTCACGAAAAGCCGAACGCCGTCNGGCAGCGCCGATTGCAGATCAGCCACCGCAACGGCCACATCTTCCGAGATCGACAGCGTGTTGCCCACGGATTGCCGCGTNATGTCCATGCCNACGGCGGTNTGCCCGTTCACGCGGGTCAGCACNGCGTCCTCTTCCGGCAGCAGCCGCACGAACGCCACGTCAGAAACGCGCGTATTCGCATCAATCGGGATCTGGCCCACAGTATCAACGGTGACATTCGCGTTGCCGACCCGCAGCGCCAAGGTTTGCGCATCTGAATCTAGCGATCCCAGCGGCGTGTCATCGCGCAGCGCTGCCAGCGCGTCAGAGACATCGAACAGGGTCATCCCCCGACTAAGCAGCGCGGGCATATCCAGCGTCACGCGGAACTCGTTGGGTTGTTCGCCGCGCAGGGTGACCTCTGCAATGCCGTCGATGGTGGACAGTCGGTCATAGACCACACCCTCGGCCAGCTCGGTCAACGCATCAAGGCTCGCGTCGCCCATCAGCGCCAGCCGGATGATCGCATCCGCGTTGCTGTCGCTTTTGGTCACGGTCGGATCATCCTCGATATCATCGGGCAGGTCACGCAACGTNGANGAAACGATCTCGCGCGCCTCATTTGCCGCGACATCGACATCGGTGCCTTCGGACAGATCAATGGTGATCCGGCTCGACCCCGTGGTCGAGGTGGATTCCATATAGGATAACCCCTCAAGCGCGCTCAGNGCATCCTCAAGNACCTGCGTCACCTCACGGTCGACGGTNGCGGGCACCGCNCCNTCATAGGTGGTGCGCACGGATAGAACCGGCTGGTCAACGTCGGGCATTTCCCGCACGTCCACAGCCACAAGCGCGGCGAGACCTGCGATCAGGATCAGCAGGTTGATGACGATCCCGAAAATAGGCCGCGAGACGAATAGATCGGCGAGCCCGCCACGGGGCTTTGCAGGGGTATCGCTCATGACGGTGCCTTTTCAGTCTCGGCACCGACCGCGGTGATTTTCGCCCCGTCCCGCAGCT
Source organism: Sulfitobacter sp. TMED3 (assembly GCF_002167505.1). Classification (NCBI taxonomy): domain Bacteria; kingdom Pseudomonadati; phylum Pseudomonadota; class Alphaproteobacteria; order Rhodobacterales; family Roseobacteraceae; genus Sulfitobacter; species Sulfitobacter sp. TMED3. The sequence goes on from NZ_NHBI01000011.1 coordinate 20,728, forward strand.
TTTGCGCGCCTTCGGTCACGACCATCGCGCCATCGGCGATATCGGCCTCCACCCAGACGAATTCGTTTTTACGGTAAAGGATCGTGATCGGCACCCGCACCGCCGTCCCACCGTCATCGACCCAGACCGCAGCACCCATTCGCGACCACGTCACCGCGGTCGACGGCAAGACCGGCAGCGGGTCGCTTTCATGCAGCAGGCGCACCGCAAAGGTCATGCCCGGCCAGAGGATGCGTTCCGCATTGTCGATCTTGGCCTTCACCGTGACCGAGCGCGTGACCGCATCGATCCGGCTGTCGAACGAAAGGATCTCTCCGGTGATCGACCGACCGACAAAGGCAGAGGTAGAGACCAGCACCTCATGCGCCTGCCCTAGGACACCGATAGCGCGTTCGGGCAGTTCGAATTCGACCACCAGCGTTTCGGTCTGGTCAATCGTTGCAATCACGTCATTGGTGCCAAGGATATCGCCGACCTCAACCTCGCTAAGCCCCAGACGCCCCGAGATGGGCGCGCGGATCGTGCGGTCTTCCAGCGCGACTTCAGCCAGACCCACTTCGGCATCGGCCAGCTGCTGCGCCACGCGCGCCTCTGACTGTGCGACATCGGTAATGGTAGAGTTGCCACCGGCCCGCAGCCGGTCATAGCGGTCGACCGTATCGGTCGCCTGCTGCAGATTGGCGCGCGCGATTTCAAGGTTCAGCTCTTGGGTCCGCGCATCCAACCGCACAAGGACNTCGCCCTGTTCAACGTCGCGGTTCGCNNTCAGCCGGGTTTCGACCACTGTACCGGCGGTTTCAGTCACCACATCCGCACTGCGCAAAGAGGATGCTGTGCCGGTGGCGTATAAAGTCACCTCGTAGGGGCGTTGTTCCAGCGCGGTGGTCACCACCGAAGTCGCCCCCCGTGCACGCCCGCCCCCAGGGGGGCCACCTGCAGGGCGCCCACCCGCCGCGGACTGAGGCTGCGCCGCCTCGCTTGTGGCATCCGTGCCGGGCAGGCCAAAGGTGATGGCATAAGCCCCGAACAAAAGCCCGACGGCCACCAGCAAACTCACAAATTTCCGCATTATTCCAACTATCCAGATCAGGTCATTAAGCCATTTAACGTGGGCCCTGAAAATTCCGTCGCTGAAAACGCGAATAAATGTAGAAAAAAATCCAACGGTCCCGGGGCAGCCTAGTTTTCGGGCTTCACGCTCAGGGTGACCACGCGCCAGGCGTCATCCTCGCCGACCAGCTCTTTGGCGCGCGTCGCATCGGGCAGCAATTCGTCGTCGTCGCCGATCACCACGTGCAGATAGCGTCCGGCCTCGCGCAGTTTGACGACGGGCGCGCCGTCCATGCCTTTCTGAACACGATCCGCCAGATCTTGACGCTCGGCAGAGCCAAGCTTGCGCGGCGCACCGTCCAACAGCTCCGCGACCGAGATACGCAGATTGCGCCCACCGTCTTTCAGCACGTCCAACCCGATCAGCCCCGCAGCTACGGCATCGGCCCACCAGAACCCCATCGAGATACCGATGATGCCCAGAATACCCGCAACGCCGGTCTTCCAGTCTGCGGCGTTCATGTCAGCGTCCGCATGCAACACCTTGTCCTGAATGTCGGGCGCGATGGCCAGCTTCTTGCGGCCCAAGATCACTGGCGGGATGATCGAATAGACCAATGCCGCCACCATCAACCAGCCCATCCAGACCTCGGTGCCAAACAGTTCGATACTGCCGATGGTGGGATGTTCCTGCCGCACCAACGTGACCACCGCGTCATACACCAGATAGCCGCCCATCAAGGTCAGCGCCGCCGCCGAGAGGGCAAAGGCCAGGGTGCCAATGCGGTGCAGGCCAAAGGGATACTTCGGGCTTGGCGGCATCCGTTCAAGCCGCGCGGCGATCAGGAACAGGATCGGCGGCAACAGCGATAGCGTGTCTTCGATCCACGCCGCCTGCATCGCCTGACTTGATCCCATGACCATGAACATCACAAAAATGATCGTCACCAGCCAGAACAGCGTCCACCATTCCAGCCGACGCGCTTTCGCGATTTTGTCGGCGATCTCTTGCGGCAGCGGGGGGTAGCGGTTCATTCCTGCGCCTCCCGTGTCAGCGGACGCAGCGCCATATTGGACCGCATGAGAAACCGGTTCTCGCCGCGCCGCAGCAGCAACACCCGTTCGGGACGGTCGGCCCCGACGGTCACATATCCGATGGGGTTGGTCATGCCCGTATGCTCTGTCAGCGGTGAATCTTTCGGTATCCCGCCCGCCAGCAGATGCAGATCACCCCCCTCAAGCGCGTCAAGCAGCTGGTGCGGGTTCTCGCGATGCCATTCGATTTGCGCATCCAGCGCCGCGGCGATCAATGTCACCGCCTGCAGGTCTTGATCCGGCATCGGATCTTGCAATGCGCCGACCTTCAGCACGGCACCTTCCACAATATCAGTGGTGTTTTCGGGGTCTTTCGGCAACTGGCAGGCAGCCAGAACGACCAAAAGAGCAACGGCGATGAGGTGGCGGTACATGATCAAAACCCTTCAGGGCGACAACTGCACAGATCATGATTTCGTTCCCGCGGACCGACACCCGCAGGAACCAGAGGGGTCACAGCCCCTTCGACAACAGATCACCCGCTAAAGCGGGGTGCCCGTTTTTCGAGGAACGCGGCCACGCCCTCTTTGAAGTCGGGAGTATTCCCCGCTTCTTTCTGCCACTTGCGCTCGTTAGCCAATGCGGTGTCAAAATCAGTGTCGGCAGCGCTCCACGCAGCTTTGCGGATCAAGGCAAGGCTGCGCACCGGCCCGTTCGCCAGTTTGATCGCGATCTCAAGCGCGGTGGCGTCAACCGCGTCATTCTCGACCAGCCGCGTCACCAGCCCCCAGTCAAACGCCGTCGGCGCGGGAACTTTCTCGGCCAGCAGCATCATCTCCATCGCGCGCACGCGGCCCACGGCGCGTGTCAGCAACCACGTGGCCCCGCCATCGGGGATCAGCCCGATCCGCGCAAAGGCCTCAAGGAAATAGGCATCACGACCGGCGACAATCACATCACAGGCCAGCGCAATCGATGCTCCCACACCCGCGACCGCCCCCTGCACGGCAGAGACCACGGGCACCGGCAGATCGCGAAGCGTCATCATCAACGGGTTGTAGGCATTCTCAAGGGCGGCACCCGCATCGAGCTCTTTGCCACTTTCGATCGTCCCCTGCTTGAGGTTCGCCCCCGCCGAGAACGCGCGCGGCGACCCCGCCAAGACAATCGCCCGCGCTGTCTGTGCTTCGCGTTCCAGCAGGTCACGCAGCTCTAGCGCCATGGCAGAGGTCAGCGCGTTCATCGTCTCGGCATCATCGAGCCGCAGCACTGTCACCGGCCCGTGCCGTTCGACCTTGATCTTATCCGTCATCCTGCTCTCCTCCCACGCATTCTACGGTCTGTGTCGGGGTATCCCACCACGGGAACAGGGCATGGTAAAGGCGCAGTCACCGGAACCCGCAGCGTCGAAGGCTCACTGATCAGGTATCGCCAAACGTCGCGGCGACCCACTTTGGCAAGGTCACCCGCTGCTCGAACACTGTCGATTTCGCCCGCAGCACGTTTTCTTTGGTGTCGCGCACCGGATCCGCGCTGATCGTGGCATAGGCGTGATCGCGCGCGACCTNCCATGTCTCGTCGCGAAATCCCGCCAATCGGGCATAGAACCGTGCCGCNGTCTGGTCCGCCTCTTTCCACGCGGCACCGGGCAAGCCGCGCCCCGGCATGTTCCCCACGTCGGTCCGATGCTGGTTTGCCGTCTCTAACGCGTCGATATTGGCGTATTTCAGGTGCATCAGATAGACACCGCGCGGCAGGTCAAACACCGCCGTTTCAATGCGCTTGGGCCCGACCCATATCCCGTGGCGCCACAGGCCCGTGCCGCGTTTGGTCACCCATGCCTTGCTGTAGTGCCCCGAGAACACCGCCGTGCGCCGATGGCCAAGAGCCATTTGCCCTTCTGCNAGCACATCATCCTCCAAGGTCTCTGCCANATTNAGACCAAGCGCGAACATCGACTTTGCCGTTGCCGTCTCTAACACNGCGTGCAGNGACGTATANAGTGCGGGATCNTANCAGATCAGCTCGTCCGCATCGGTGCGGATCACCCAGTCGAAAGACACAGCCAGCCCATCGGCAAAACTGTTCAACACCTGCCCGCGGCGCCGGTCGAACCCTTCCAGCGTTTCGCGGGGCACAGTGATCACGGTCGCACGCGGGCAAAGGCTGGCGATCTTGGCATCGGCCCCGTGGGCGACGATATAGAGGTTATCAAACCCCAGCATGCGCCCATAATGCGCGTACCACTGGGACAGCGCCCAGTAGTCTTTGTAAACCATTGTGATCGCGCAAATATTCATGGTNTCCTTTTACGCGCTTTGCGATTTTCCGAACAGNGTATTTTGTCACGCACCGGCCTGANGCCTTNGAANTCCCTTACGCAAANGGGTGAACGCCTTGTTCCAGCCATATTTTATGTTGCTTTTTGGCGACACCGTTGCCATTATGTTGCCTAGGCCGGGGGGCGAACATGTCATTGGAAAAGCTGATTGATTTGGCAGGNGCCGCGAAAGCGGGCACGGGCGATGTTGCGTTTTGGGACAGCTGCACCCAAACCTTCGCCGATCTGGGCGTCACCGGCATCGGCTATGGCATCATCCCTTACGCCAGTGATGCGACCGTGCGCGGGTTTACCCAAGCCGGTTTCTTTCGCCACACCTACCCCCAAGACTGGGTCACCGCGGTCGAGGAACAGGCGCTGGTGGATGACGACATCTCGGTCGAGTTGATCGCCAATGGTACGAAAGAGGTGCTGTGGAATGACGCCAGCCTGCTGGACCACGCGACCGAGCCGCAACAGATGCAATCCGAGCTTGAGAATGACATCGGGATGCAGTTCGGTGCGTCTTTCGCGCTGAACCGCACGCCCGCGGGTCAGGCCATCTCCGGCATCGGTCTTTGGGTGAGCGAGACACGCACCGACCGCGAATTCGATCTTTACTGGCAACAGCATCGCAGCGCGTTACGACGTTTGTCCTTTGCGATGGATGAAGGCATCCGCCGCGATCACATGAGCGTGCTGGTTAACCTCACCCCGCGCGAGCGTGACTGCCTCAGCTATCTTGCCATCGGTCTGCGCCCGGCCGAGATCTGCTGGACCCTCAAGATCAGCGAAAAAACCTTCGAGAAACACATCAAGGGCGCGAAAGAAAAGCTGCGGGCCAGCACACGCGATCATGCGGTCGCCAAATCACTGGTTTTAGGGCTAATCCAACCGTAGATGGGGGTTTTCCCCCGCTTGATCTACCCTTGGGTTACTGGCAGGTAGGGCGCATAGAACGGCATCACGATTTTCTCCAAGCAGGCCGGTGAGATAGGGCATATTCACGCTGCCTTTTCTCGTCATACTGGCATTGCTTCGCAAGTAATTCTTAGACCAAAGCGCGGGGTGGCAGTAATGCCGCCCCCATTTTGTATTCACTGGTCGAAAAACGTGAACCATCGCCCCATCCACAACTGACGCGAGAAGGCCGCTACGTCAACTTATCACAAAGCCGTTAAATCCGTTGCCAGATGCGCATACCGCGATAAAAAGAACGTTAGTTTTTTCACGATTTGCGAAACCTTTGCCGACTTCGGACCGTGGTTTCTTGCAGAAATCACGCGGAGCAGACGACAATGGCAGCGATCAACGGCACCACGGGCACAGATACCCTTCAAGGTACAGCAGAAGACGACCGGATCGATGCAGGTGCCGGCAACGACCGCGTNTCTGGCGAAGGCGGCGACGACCGTATCGACGGTGGCGCGGGCGATGACCTGCTGTATGGCGATGCAGGCGTCGGTACAGCACCGGGCAACGACGCGTCTCCGATCACGTTGTCTTATGCCAGCCGCCTTTTCAACACGGGTAACTCAGCCGACGAAGGCGACAGCGTCTTTTATGACAACGTGGCAACGTTGGACAATGGCGGCGGCGTTTTCGCGCGGCTGGTGCTGGTCGACACCTCGAATGACGACATGCCCATCGACCTTACCGGTGGCACCGGCTTCGAGATCCTGCTGAACTCCGGTGATGGAAGCAGGAGCAGGTATGCCGGTGAAACCGCGACCTTCCGGCTCGAATTCTACGACCGCCAGCACTACATCGATACGGGCGAGTTCAAGCCGATCGCGCTGAATTCCACCGCGACCTTCAACGATCTCGACCGCAACAACCCCGGCGATCAGGAATCCGTGACGCTGGACACCAACAGCTTCACCTCCTTCGCGACCAGCGATGACACGTCGTTGAATGTCACCAATGCCGATGGCACCGTGACCGCAGCGGGGACCGAGGCGAACTCCCCCGACGATCAGGATGCGTGGTTCTCGGGCCAGTTCGAGAACCGCGAGTTTATCGAGTTCACACTCGAAACCCGTTCCACGCAGTCGGGCTTCACCCTGTCTGGCGACCTGATTGATGACGCCGTTGTGACCCCGATCGAAGCGGGCAATGACACCATTCTGGGCGGCGAGGGCGACGACACGATCTTTGGTCAGGGCGGGAACGACAGCCTGGACGGTGGCGAAGGCGACGACCAGATCGAAGGCGGCGACGGGCAGGATACAATCACCTCGGGTGGCGGCAACGACCGCGCCGAAGGGGGGCAAGGCTCCGACCTGTTCAACTTTACCTCGGGCGGTGATCACACCATCGTGGGTGGCGAAGATGCCGACGGAACAGATGTCGACGTTCTGAACCTCAGCGGGCTGGATCGGTCGCAGTACACGCTGACCAAAACGGGCCCTGAATCCGGCACNATCGAATTCCGCGATGCNGACGGCAACGTGACCGGCACCACAACCTATTCCGAAATCGAAGAGGTCGTGATCTGCTTTACCCCCGGCACCACCATTGCCACGCGACGCGGCGAGATTCCGGTGCAGCAGATCAAGGTCGGCGATCTGGTCGTCACCCGTGACAACGGCCTGCAGCCGGTTCGCTGGGTGGGCCGCCGCAATCTGGGGCGCGACAACCTGCTGCGCACCCCCGGCTTCAACCCCGTTCGGATCAAGGCCGGTGCCTTTGGTGAAGGCGTGCCGCAGCGCGATATGATGGTCAGCCCGAACCACCGCATGCTTGTCGCCTCCGAAACGGCCGAGGTGATGTTCAGCGAACGCGAAGTTCTGGTCGCGGCGAAACATCTGGTCGGGCTCGACGGGGTCGACACTGTCACGCCGGACAAGGTCAGCTACATCCACATGCTGTTTGACAACCACGAAGTCGTGTTTGCGGATGGCACATGGGCCGAAAGCTTCCAGCCGGGGGCACATTCGATGGCCGGCATCCAGTCCGAACAGCGCAGCGAGATCCTGTCGCTATTCCCCGAGCTCGAGCTGGCTGACGGCATGTCCAACTTTGTCGCNGCNCGNCGGTCNCTGCGCGCNCANGAGGCGCAACTGCTGGTATCCGCCAGCGCCGCNTAAGGCGCGCCATCCGGTGCAAGTAACGAAAAGGCAGCCCTTTCACCGGCTGCCTTTTTTGTTTCAATGTCTGCGCGTTACCAGAAGGCCGAGATATAGGACCGCTCGGCAGCGCCGCCGTGCTCTTTCCACGTCTTGCGCACTTGCGTCGCCAACGCCTTTTGCCCCGCGAACCATAAAANCCCGTCCGCCGCAGATGACACCGCGTCGCAGGCCGCCTGCCCCATCGTGGGACGCGCGGTCTCGCTGGCGATGACAACCTCCAGACCTTTGTGCTCTGGCAACGGATAATGCGCGGCATCTACATGGGAGGGGTAGAGCATGATGCGCCCGGTCAGATCGGGGTTCGCCTCCATGATACGGGCAATGGCCGGAAAGGCGGTATCATCGGCAAATCCGAACACCGGCCCCGTGATCGTACAGCCGCCGCCACCCGGTCCGGTGACTAGGATCTGCGTCCCCAGTTCAACGCTGCGCGCCCAATCGGTGGTACGCCCGCCTTCGTGGATAAAGAGGTCAAACACCAGCAGCCCGTTTTCCCGATCCACCCGCCGCGCGGTATAGACCGGCAGATGCAGCTTGTGTTCACCCTTGGGCCAGACCGTTGCCCCGTTCTCTCCGATGCGGGGCCATTGGGGGGTCTTGCCCGGTTGCGCGATGCCAAGGCGNAAATGGATCGCACTGTCAGAAAACCGCGCCACATCGCCCGCCAGCGTGACCCGCATAAACCCGCAGTCCAACATCTCGCGGTGCTGCACCGTCATCAACCGTGCGTTATCGGGCAAGGCCCCCTGACGTACACCATCCGACCAGCGGATCGCCTGCGCCGCATCGGGCATGACGCTGCCGATCTGATCCACCAGACTGTCCTTCAACGTCTGCAGGAAATCGGCGCGCGCGGTCGATATCTCGGCCCTGCAATTGGCACCCGACGGGGCAAAGGCGATCCGCCCGTAATAGGTGCCCACGACAATGCCCTGTGCGCCATCCTGTTCGACGTGCAGGTCATGCTCTGCCGCTTCGGCCAAGGTGGCCTGACGCAGGGCGGCGAAGGTGACGCCGGGCAATTCGGTTTGTGCAGTGTGATCAGACATGGGCCATCCCCTGTTGCGGTGCGCGCTGCCCCGAGACCCGCCAGATCAGCGGCAATGCCGCAAGCGAGACGGCACAGGCCACACCAAAAAAGAAACCGTAACCAAGATGCTCGGCGATGACCCCGGCGACNATGCCCGAGACCATGCTCACCGCCGCATCCATACATTGGAACAAGGTAAAATCGACGCCGCCCTGCCGCGGGTCGGACCAGTTCATGAACTGCCCGTAAAGGGCAACGAACCCAAAGGCCATGACGGCCGCGCTGCTGACCATCGCAATCGGGGCCACCGTCGCGGCGGCGAAAACGCCACCCGCCGCCGACAGGCCAACCACCCCGAGGATCAGCGCCTGAAGCGCCACCGCGCCGGCCAGCACCACGCGGGTGCCAAAACGGCGCACCACTGCACCGCCGGTCATCGCCCCCGCAAAGCCCAAGGTCAGGCTGCCGACCCCGCTGAGCAGTCCAAGCTGACCCAGATCATAGCCCGCATCGATAAAGTAAGGTCCGAACATCCCCATCGCGGTTTTCTGCGCCACGACATAAAGCGCCGCGACCAGCAAACCCTGACGCACCTCGGCGCGGGCCAAGGCGGTTCTAAGTCGCGGTTGATGCGGTCGCGCCTGCGCGTTTTTCGCGCGCGCGATGATCGCGAAGGGGACGCAGAGCACAGCAATCACCGTCGCCATCCCCCATGCGCCCGCCAGCCATCCGGCGCGGTCCACGAGGATCAGGAACACGCCCCCGCCGATCGCAGCCCCCAGATAGGCACCGCCCACCTGCGCCGCGTTGCCCCAGCCGTATTCCGTNTCCTTCAACGCCGCCACGGCATAGCCGTCGCAGGCAATATCCACCGTGGCCGTCGCAAAGGCCGCCACCATCAGCACCGCCAGAACAGGCAGCACNGGCGACGGGCCGATCAGCCCCACCACGAAAAGCGCCGCGATCACCACCGCAGCGCCCAATGTTACAATTGTGACCGACCGATCCCGCCCGCCATCCGGCAGCCGGAACCGTTCAACCCTCGGTGCCCAAAGGAACTTGAGCGCCCAAGGCAGCACCAGCACCGAGATCAACCCGATCTGATCCAGCGGCAGCTTCTGCGCGCGCAACACCCCCGGCAGCCCCGACCATGTGACACCCGCAATCACGCTTTGCGCAATATAGATGCCGCCGATCGCGCCGACGACACCCCAAGTTCCNCCGGACCGCGCCATCAGAAGCGGTAGCTGACGCTGGCCGTCGCAGTGCGCCCTTCGTAGCGATAGCAATAGTCCGCGCTGCAGGTCTGGTCNGTGTTGTCAAAGACGTTCTTGACGTTGATCTGCGCGCTCAGCCCGTCATAGCCGACTTCGCCAAAGTCATAGGACAGCGACAGATCGGCAAAGACNTCGGCATCGTTCTTGTAGGTATTTGCATCNTCGCCATAGCTTTCGCCGACATAGCGCAGACCCGCCCCGAAGCCAAAGCCCTTGAACGCCCCGCTTTGCGGCTCGTAGAAGCCCCANATCGATGCGGTGTGGTGCGGTGTGGCCGACAGCTGGTTGCCCACGGTGCCGGTGGACCCTGCCTCGATCTCCATATCCAGATAGGTATAGGCGCTGGTCACGCGCAGACCATTGGCAAAGTTGAACTGGCCTTCGATCTCCAGCCCGCGCGAGCGCAGGTCATAGGGTACCTGCACCTGGTTCAAGCCATTGAACGTCGCCGGATCAACCGTCTGGAAGACCACNCCGTCCTCTTGNCGGATGTCAAACAGTGACGCGGTGATCAGGCTTTCCGTGCCCGGCAGCTGGTANTTGACGCCCACTTCCTTTTGCAGCCCGCGTGTCGGCTCTGCCGANCGGCCGCTGTTGGGGTCGGTGCTNTCGTCATAGACCAGCCCTGTGGTCGGCACGAAAGAGCTCGACACATTGGCATANACAGACAGNTCGGTGTTGAACGCATAGCTCAGCCCGACACGGCCCGAGAANCCGTTNTGCGATGTATCGGTGCCGTTCTGATTGGCGTCAAAGGTGGTCATGTCGACCCAGTCGTAGCGACCGCTCAGGAACATCGTCCAGGGGCCGGAGCTCAGCTGGTCGTGCACATAGACGCCATACTGNTACATCTCCTGACCNTTGGAATAGGGCTGATCCACCGCNTCCGTGTCGGCNGCAGAGACATAGCCGACACCGCCATAATAGGCGTCATAGGACGACTGCGTATAATCGAAACCGGCCACAACCGTGTGGTCAAACGCACCGGTAGAGAAATGCCCCTCGGCATAGGTATCGACCGAGAAATTCTCGGAATTCTCAAGGTAATGGCCCCAGTAGCGCCCGAAACCCGTGCCCGCCGCATAGATGCCGCTAAACTCAAGATCCGCATCCACTTCGGAATACCGCAGGTTNTGGCGCAGGGTCACGCCATTGTCCATNTCGTGCTCAAGCTCGTAGCCGACGCGCCATTGTTCGTTCACAAAGTCATTATAATCAGGATCGCCGACATANATATCAGACGCTTCGCCCTGCGACGGGTTGTAGTAAGACGCCGTNCCNCCGCGGGTTGATTCAGAATATTCNGTNAGNACNGTGATCTTGGTCCGATCCGTCAANTGATAGGTGAAGGACGGGGCCAGCAGCGCCAGATCATCGCTATAGCCCGGCAGCGGCGTATCCGCATCCCGCGCCACACCGGTNAGNCGATAGCTGAGCCGTCCGTCGGTGCCNACGGGGCCGGTGAAATCGAACGCCAGCTCTTTGCGGCTGTCGGTGCCAAAGGTCAGCTTGAGCTCGTTATAGGCGTCGTCCTTGGGGCGTTTGGAAATGATATTCACCANACCGCCNGCACCGCTGACGCCATACATCGACGACGATGGNCCCTTCAGCACGGAAACCCCCTCGAACGTGTAGGGGTGGTTCTGGAACCACGCCGACGGCCCGTTCACCTGACGCAGGCCATCGCGGAACAACCCGTCATAATAGGCCGAGAAACCGCGCAGATAGACNGCNTCATAGCGCGAGTCGAAACCGAAGTTNGTGACATTCGTCCCCGAGGTATAGCCCAAGGCGTCCAGCAGCGTGCGCGGCTCNTGATCTTCGATCTGGTCCTGCCCGACGGTGCTGATCGCTTGGGGGATGTCACGGATGGGGGTGTCGACCCGCGTGGCCTGACGCCCCGATTCGGCCACATACCCGTTTTGCAGCAGCGTCGCATCGCTTTCCGCCTCAAGCGTGAGCGTCCCCAGATCAAGCGTATCCGCCTCCTGCGCATAGGCGGGGTGTGATGCGGCCAGCGCGGCCACCAAGGCAATCCTTGAAATTTGCATGGAATTCTGTCCCTTACTGTTTTAGTCGGAAATGAACCGCCCCGCGGCNATTGTCAAACTGAAATAGTAAGGTATTCNCNTGCCCGAGACCTAATCAGGTCAGCGCGCCGGNGCAAGCCGCTGCGTCACAAACTTNACNNNCACAAGCGGCATCCTGCCTACANNCATGTATTTACATAATATTTNCAAATACCCCACTAAAACACTCCCCCTTGTCGGGGCGATNCTTATACCCTATAAATAAAGTAAGATATTCAACCGGACAGGNCCGANCCCTGCCCCATGTATGGACTTCTCTTGATATGGCATCTTTGGCGACCCTTNCGATCCTCGACCGCGACGACGCTCCGGCACAGGCTCCCGCCCCCCGTATCACCCCCGAACAACGCGCCGCGCTGACCCATTTGCGGATGTCGGCGATGGCCTGCCGCGTCGCCGCGCGCACGGATCTTTACGAAGCCTGCGCCCTGCTCAGCCTTGATGGCGAGGACGCGAAACGCACATTTGTGGATACGCTGATCAAATGCCTGCCGAATGCGGTGCAGCGCAAGGTCGTCTGGTTCGCGCCGGGCACAGACACGCTATCGTTTGACGAAGCATGGATCCTGCGCTGCCTGACCAGCATCCGCGAGGACGATCCCGCCAGTCTCAACTTCCTGATCAAGTCGCGCGTGGCCCCTGCTGACCGACGCTATATCGGCTATCTTCTTGGACAGATTTCCGAGCAGTTTTCTCAAGTTTAGAATAATTCCAAAAAGACCTTGGCAAACCGTTTTTGGTGTCTATGTTGAATGGACAGCAAGCTAGTACCGTGCCAGCCAGNCAGAATTTTAATCACTTGGGGACGAGAAAATGAACCAGACAGCAGCTGCTTTGACAACCGATGCAAAAACAGCAATCGCCGATGCATTGAACCAATGCGTTGCGGAAACCGCCGTGACGACAATGCTGGCGCAAAACTTTCACTGGAACGTAAAAGGCATGGGTTTCGGCCCGCTGCACGACCTGTTCCAGAAGATCTACGAAGACCACTTTGTCGCGCAGGATGATCTGGCAGAGCGTATTCGCGCCCTTGATGTCCACGCCGAAGGGATGCTTGCAGGCATGCTGAAGCGGTCCAAGATCAACGAACACGATGGCCACGCCAACGACAAGGAAATGATCCGCATCATGATGGAAGCGCAGGAAACGCTGGCCTCCACCATCGCGGGNGCGGGCCAGTTGGCCGCCGACCATGGCGACACGCTGACAGAAGATCTGTGTATCGCACGCGGGACAGAGCACGAGAAATTCGCGTGGTTCCTGCGCGCACACCTCGCAGGCTAACCAGCCCGCCCGCTGATCCCGTCAGCACCCAAATCAAATCGCGGCTAGAGAAGCTTCTCGGCCGCGATTTTGCGTTTTGCCAGCTTCTTGCGATANGCCAGATCCCAATGGCTGTATTTGCCCAGACGTTCCTGTTGCGCGGTCAGCATCTGGACAAAGCCCACGCGGTGGCTTTCTTTTTTCAGCGACTTGAACATGGATTTCTGCGCCTTGGTCATCGAACACCCGATGCAATGGCCTTCGCGTTTGAACTTGCACACGTCGATNCAGGGGCTGGGTGTTTTTGCCATGGGAAACCTTGCTGATTGATCCGGCGGTTTGCCCCCTGTCCGTGCAGGGTGCCAGCGGTAGCCTATGCCAGCAAAAGCAGGGCCGCGCCAGTGGGGGCGCGGCCTTGGTCGTTCAAATCATCGTTTGCCGAAGGGGGATCAGGCGGGATCAGCACCAAAGACACCGCAGGCAATCCGGTCGCCCGCATCACCTGAAGGCTGCGAGCTGTAATCGTCCTGCCCGCCGTGGATCACAAAGGCAGCGCCGTCGTCATCCATCAGATGCTCTTCGACATTCAGGAACGGCAAGAACACTTCCTGCTCTACGGTGCCATCACTGCCCACCGTGACATTCGGCATATCACCGGGGTGTGGGCCACCGGCGGTCAAAACGCCATGCTCGCGGTCCCCCGCGATATGCCCGCCAGCGGATTTGAACCCGTCGCCCGAACAATCACCGGTTTCATGCANNTGCACCGCNATGCCCCCTGCGGGCAGGTTGGANAGCGACAGTTTTGCCAGCGCCACGCCGGACTCGGTATCCTGNACCGTCACGGTTCCGANCTCTGCNCCNTCGGCATCCATAACCGGCGCAGTCGTCTCGGCGGCGAAAGCGGCGCTTGTCATCAGCNCGCAGGCCACGGCGGTGGTGAGTGCGAATTTCATTGGAATCTCCCTTTTCATGCTTGGGTTTGAACCGGCCAGCGGTGGTCGATTGGTCAAAGACCAACCCGCCGCATTTACCCAAAGTTCCAAGCCCTCTCGCCCGCACGGCCAAACAACGCCCATCGGCAGAAGTTAGCCGCCCGCCGAAGGACGCGGAACCGCCGCGCCGCCTCTGTCGTTGCAACTACAGGTAACCACAACACAGGAGAGTTTCGACATGACTGCGACATCACATTCTAGCCTCGTATCTTCCTCTGACGTGAATGGTACGACTGTTTACAGCCGCGACGGCACGCATATCGGGTCCATNGANCATCTGATGATCGACAAGCAATCCGGCAAGGTCGCCTATGCCGTGATGGGCTTTGGCGGATTTCTGGGCCTGGGCGAGGATCACCACCCCGTGCCGTGGGGCAAGCTTGAATACGACACCACCAAAGAAGGCTTCGTGACCGACATCACCGAAGAGCAGGTCAAAGGCGCACCAACCCGCAGCGACGGTTGGGTGACAGATCGCGAATGGGAACGCCGGACCCACGAACACTATATGGTGCCGAACTACTGGATCTGATCCACAGAAGTTAACGACCGCAGACCGTCCCCACATCGGGGGCGGTCTTTTACTGTCACCGCCCTATATCCAGACCAATAGCTTTCAAGAGACCGGATTACCCCCATGCCCAGTTCCGCCCCCTGCCCCCCTCTCCCGCACCCGTCTTGCGCGAAGGAGACACGCTGATGTGGGAGGATCTGCTGAACGAATTCTCCCTCGCCCCCAGCCTGCCCCTGTCGGTCGTTGTGGCCCGCACCCTTGCGACGGTGGTATTCTGCGGTCTGATCGGGCTTGAACGCGAAACCTCCAAACGGCCCGCGGGTCTGCGCACGCATATGCTGATCGGCCTCGCGTCATGCATCTACTGTCTGCTGACCCTCGCCCTGCTCGCCCGCAGCGCCGAATTNGGCGANACCATCCGGATGGACCCCCTGCGTATCATCGAGGCGGTGACCAGCGGCGTCGCTTTCCTNGCCGCGGGGCTGATNGTCTTTTCCCAAGGCAAGGTGCGCGGCCTGACCACGGGGGCCAGCATGTGGGTCGCCGCCGCCGTTGGCGTGGCCTGNGGCTTNGGCGAATGGACGATTGCGGGCATGACCGTNATCCTCGCGCTGATCATCATCGCGCTGGTNCGCAAGCTTGAAAAACGCGCAGGCACCTATGAAGAGCACGACTAGCCGCGGCCATCGGCAGCAATGCAACAGTTTGTGACCCAGAAACACGCGCCCTTGTTTTACAACTCCGGCGAAATACCCTAGCTGCATAGCAAATTCATATGAGGAATATCACGATGAGCGTTCGGGTTTGGATTGCAGGCTGTGCCGTATTGGCGCTGGCTGCTTGTGCGGATGTACAGACCACCACTGACAAGATGACAACGGACGACGGGTTCTTCAAGGAACTGCCCGAAGGGGTGCGCCTGGTGGCTGCCAAGAACCAGGATCTGACCGCGGTTAAGATCGACCCCAGCAACGGGTGCTACGTCTATCGCTACCGCGGGCCGGTCGAAACCACCTTCCTGCCCCTGCGCGCCGACAATGGCCGCCCGATCTGCACCCAAACGATCGCGGCTGCTGCGGCGGGCTAANCGCGCCCCGCGTCGTGACGTAAAAAGGCCGCCCGAAGCATCTCGCTTCGGGCGGCCTTTTCATGTNTGCAAAGGTCNNGACTTAGGTCGCAGCCGTCACCAGCTCTTCCGGCGGGTAGAGGACCGCGCGCGATCCGGTGTTCACGTTCTCGTACAGATCGTTGATATGCGCCATGATCATCCGCACGCAGCCAGAGCTTGCACGCCCGCCGATCGATTGCGGGTTAGGCGACCCGTGGATGCGCAGATAGGTGTCGCGGTTACCGACAAAAAGATACAGCGCACGCGACCCCAAGGGGTTCTGCGGGCCTGCGTCCATCCCATCGGCGTGTTGTTCATAAAGCTCTGGATCGCGGCGGATCATGTTCTGCGTCGGCGTCCAGGTTGGCCATTTCGCCTTGCGCTTGATCGAATAGGTGCCGGGCTCGTACAGGTCACCCCGCGCAATCGCCACGCCATAGCGCATGGCGGTGCCATTGTCCTGAATGTGATATAGATACCGCGCAACCGCATCGACGTGGATATCGCCCGGCGTCAAACCGGGGTTCGCCTCGACCAGTCGAGGCAGAAAGCGAGGCGCGACGCCCCAGGGGTTCGTCGTTGCAGGATCGTAGCCCGCAGGCGTTACCTGCGCATCCCATGCGTCCCACATCGACTTGTCTGTTGTCGCCGCGGCGGCGAGACTGGGGGCCAGAGGGGCAGAAAACAACGCGGCAGCGGAGCTGGTGATAAAATGGCGTTTGGTCAGCATGCGTGCACGCTCCTATTTAGTTAGTGCTTGACGATGTAACCCCCAATAGCGCGACCCTGTTCCCAAGAACCAGTCACATGGCTGTGTGAGTTTGTTTCGGCCCGCGCAAACTAGACCGCCCCCGGCAGAAACGCCACGACTAGTTTCGCCAAAATTTTTTGCAAAACNGCGGAACANCTCGNTCACGCGGGCGTTATTTAGACAAATGACCAATCATTTGGGTTTCGTATGCCAACGTATTCCAGACGATCAGTTCTATTCGGCTTCGGTGCCGCAGTCGGCCTTGCGTCCCTGCCGCGCCATGCCTTTGCCGCNCTNGATGGCACCCCCTTNACCTTCCTNACCGATTCCGAGGCCCGAAGCCTCGCNCTGCTGTGTGACACGCTGATCCCGCANGANGATTTCCCCTCGGCCAGTCAGGCNGGCGTGGTCGATTTCATCGACCTGCAACTNGCGGGCGGATANGGGCGCGGGGAACACNTGTATATGGACGGGCCCCACCCCCAAGGCACACCCGAGCAAGGCTATCAATCCCCCCTACGCCCCGCCGAGCTCTGGCGTGAGGGGCTGGCGGCGATGCAGACCGTCATCGGCCCGCTTGAAGGGCAACCGCAATCCGCGCTCGACCAGCTGATGACCGACCTGTCCGAGGATAGGCCCGCGCTTGCCGGTCGTGTCGGGGCCAAAACATTCTTTACCGAACTCCACGCCCTGACGAACCAGGGCTATTTTGCCGACCCGATCTATGGCGGCAACAAGGGCTATGCCGGTTGGCATATGGTCGGCTTCCCCGGGGCCTTCGGCTATTTCACCGACACGGTCGACGCCCACAATCGCCCCTACCGGCAGCCCCCTATGGGCATCGGGCATCAACCGGGCACAAGCGACTTCAACTGGGAAAGGTAGATCATGGCACGGCGGCTGGCGAAAACAGATGTGGTCATCATCGGGGCCGGTTGGACGGGTCTGACAGCTGCATATGAACTTGCCCATGCTGGCAAACGCTGTGTGGTGCTGGAACGCGGATCCTACCGCCACGACGCCGATGATTTCGCCGCCCCCAAGGAACATGACGAACTGAAATATGCGGTGCACCACGCGCATATGATCAACACCCGCAAAGAGACCCTGACCTTCCGCAACAACGCAAGCCAGCAGGCGTTGCCGATGCGCAGGCTCGGGTCGTTCCTGCCCGGTGTCGGGCTTGGCGGCGCGGGCATCCACTGGAACGGCCAGCTTTGGCGGCCCCTACCCTCCGACCTCGAAATGCGCAGCCATTATGAAAACCGCTATGGTGCCGACTTCATTCCCGATGATCTGAATGTGCAGGATTGGGGCGTCACCTATGACGAGCTTGAGCCTCATTTCGATTTTTACGAGAAGATCTGCGGCACCTCCGGTACAGCGGGCCAGATGGCAGACGGCCCGCGTGAAGGCGGCAACCCCTTCGAAGGGCCCCGCAGCGCCGATTATCCCAACCCGCCCATGCGCCAGCCCATCGGCCCCACCAAATTCGGCGAGGCGGCCCAAAAGCTCGGCTATCACCCTTTCCCCCTGCCCGCCGCCAACGCCACCAAGGAATACACCAACCCCTACGGTGCCAAGCTGCATCCCTGCACCTATTGCGGCTTTTGCGAACGCTTCGGCTGCGGCTACTATGCCAAGGCCGACCCGATCATCTGCGTCTATGACCAGATCAAATCCCACGAGAACTTCGAGATCCGCTATCAGGCGCAGGTCTTGCGGGTCGAGAAGTCAGAGGACGGCAAGACCGCCACCGGCGTCACCTATCTGACCGACGCGGGCGAAGAGGTGTTCCAGCCCGCCGACATCGTTTGCATGAACGCCTATGGCCTGTGGAACGTGCATCTGATGCTGGTCTCCGGTCTGGGCAAACCCTACGACCCGAAAACCCGCAAAGGCACCGTGGGCCGGAACTATGCCTATCAGACAATGGCGGGTGTGAACGTATTTTTCGATGATCAAGTGGTGACCAACCCATTCATGGGGGCGGGGGCACTTGGCACGGTGATCGACGATTTCAACGGTGACAACTTTGATCACAGCGATCTGGGGTTTCTGGGCGGCGGCTATATCGCCTGCACGCAGACCAATGGCCGCCCGATCAACTACCAGCCCACGCCCGAAGGCACGCCCGCATGGGGCGCCGACTGGAAACGTGCCGTGCGCGAGAATTACCTGCACCACGCCAGCCTGACCGTCCACGGGTCATCCATGGCGACGCCCGATAACTACCTTGACCTCGATCCAACATGGAAAGACGCCTACGGCCGCCCGCTGCTGCGGATGACCTTCAACTTCCCCGAAAACGACCGGCGCATGGCCGACTATGTGATGGGCAAGGCGCATGAGATCGCGCGCAATATGGATAACGTGACATCCACCTCCGCCAGCAACCGCGCGGCAGAGGGCAGTGATTATTCCATCGTGCCCTATCAGACCACCCATAACACCGGCGGCACGGTGATGGGCACGGACCCGACCACCAGCGTCGTGAACCGTTTTGGCCAGATGTGGGATCATCACAACGTCTTTGTCTTTGGCGCAGGGCTGTTTCCGCAGAACCTTGGCTACAACCCCACGGGGCCGCTGATGGGCGTCGCCTATTGGACGCTCGATCATATGAAGAACGACTATATCGCCAACCCGCGCCCGCTGATGGACGCCTGAAGCAGAGGAGCCGCCATGAAAATCCCTCACCGCCCCCTGCTCTGCCTCGCCCTCGCAGCCTTTTTGCCTGCGCTGGCCACCGCGCAGGCGATCCCTGCGGATCAGCCCTATGGTACGGCGCGCGATCTGTTCAACATGACGGTCGATACGCCGCCCGACGCCGAAACTCTGGCACGGGGGCAGGCCATCGCCCTGCAGGGCGCGGGCGATGTGCAATCCTGCGTGACCTGCCACAGCGTTGATGGTCAGGGGGACGGGTCGGGCAGCTTCCCGCGGCTTACCGGACAACCGGCGTGGTATCTTGACAAGCAGCTGGATGACTATGCCAGCGACGCGCGGCCCGACGACCTGATGACGCCCGTCGCGCAATCCCTCTCTGAAGACGACCGCGCCGCGGTCAGCGCCTATTACGCCTCTCTCGCCGCGCCGCTGCGGGTGGCGCGCGGGCAGGTTTCAGCGCAAGAGATCCAGAAAGGGGCCGCCATCGCGCGGGCCGGATCGCCCGACAAGGGTCTGCCCGCCTGCACCAACTGCCACGGGCCCGACGGCACGGGCAACCCGCCCTCGGTCCCCTATCTTGCCGGTCAATACGCCAACTACATGGTGCTGCAACTGGACCGCTGGAAACGCGGCCAGCGGGACAATGACGTTGGCGGCATGATGTCCGCCATCGCCCGCAAAATGACCGCCGAGGATATGCGCGCCATCAGTGAATACTACGAGCGTGTGGCCAACCCGCTGACGACGAAAGACCCTCAATGACCCTCAACGCCCCCTCCCCCGCAACGCTACAGAACCGGAGTCCCCATGTTTGACTGGATCACCGGCCTGCTGGATGCCGCAGGCTATCTGGGCGTCGCGTTTTTGATGTTCGCGGAAAACGTCTTTCCGCCCATCCCGTCCGAGCTGATCATGCCGCTGGCGGGGTTTCTGGCCTATCAGGACCAGATGAACTTTGTCGGCGTGGTGATCGCGGGCAGCATCGGGTCGCTGGCGGGCACCTACCTCTACTACATCATCGCGCGCAAGATCGGGCACGACCGCGTGCGGCACCTTCTGGAAAAGCATGGCCGCTGGCTCACCATGTCCCCCGAGGATCTTGACCGCGCGTCGGACTGGTTCGACCGCCACGGCAATCTGGCCGTGCTCATGGGGCGCATGGTGCCCGCGATCCGCACACTGATCTCGGTGCCCGCGGGGCTGACGCCGATGCATCACCTGCCGTTTCTGGCCTTCTCGCTGGCGGGTACGGTGATCTGGAACACATTGCTGACCGGGCTCGGCTACGCGCTCGGGTCGCAATACGATCTGGTCGCGGACTACATGAACCCCGTGTCCAACGTTGTCATCGGCGCCTTGGTGCTGACCTACATCTACCGCGTGATCCGCAAGAAAGGCGGCAGCGCACAAGACGCCACGGGCTAGCCGTCGCTACGGGCGTGAACTGGTGACGGCTGTGATGTCGGGGCCACGCCCCCGGCAAGGGGGGAAGGGAGTGTCCCATGACCAAGGATGTTTCAACAACGCCGGATCAAGACGGCGAGAAAACCGAACTCAAACGCGTGATGGGGCCCGGCTTGCTGCTGCTGTTCGTGGTGGGCGATGTCTTGGGCACAGGGATCTACGCGCTCACAGGCGAAGTCGCGGCAAAGGTCGGCGGCATTGTCTGGCTGCCGTTCCTCGTGGCCTTTGTCTTGGCCACCGTGACCGCCTGCAGCTACCTTGAACTTGTCACCAAATACCCCAAGGCCGCCGGTGCCGCGCTTTATACGCAAAAGGCCTTTGGCGTGCATTTCCTCACCTTCCTCGTGGCGTTCGCTGTGATGTCGAGCGGGATCACCTCGGCCTCGACCGCCTCGCAGGCTTTTGCCGAGAATTTCGGCAAAAGTTTCGGTCTGGGCGACGGGGCCTTCCTGATCACCGCCATCAGCATCGGCTTTATGGTGCTGCTGGGGCTGATCAACCTGCGCGGCGTCGGCGAAAGCGTGAAGGCAAATGTGGTGCTCACCTGCATCGAACTGACCGGCCTGCTGATCATCATCATGATCGGCGCCGCCGCGCTCATGGGCGGGCAAGGCGATTTCGGGCGCGCGTTCGATTTCAGCAGCGCCGGAGAGCAGGGCCTGTTCTGGCCCGTGATCGCCGCGACCACGCTGGCCTTCTTTGCGATGGTCGGCTTCGAGGATTCCGTGAACATGGCCGAAGAGGCCAAGAACCCCTCGCGCATCTTCCCCAAAGTCCTGCTGGGCGGGCTGCTGATCACCGGCGTGATCTATCTGCTGGTGTCGATCACCGCCATTGCCCTTGTCGACGCAAAGGCCTTGGGCGAAGGGGCCACCCCCCTGCTCAAGGTCGTCGAAGCCGGCGCGCCCTGGTTCCCGCTCAGCGTCTTCGGCATCATCACCATGTGCGCCGTGGCGAACTCCGCGCTGATCAACATGCTGATGGCCAGCCGCCTGCTGTATGGGATGGCGCAGGAAAAAGTGCTGCCCTCCATTCTGGGCAAGGTGCTGCCCAAGCGGCGCACGCCCTATACGGCCATCGTCTTTACCACCGGGCTTGCGATCGCGCTGATCACCTTTGTCGGCGCGGTGCCTGATCTGGGGGGCACCACGGCGCTGCTGCTGCTTGCGGTGTTCACGCTGGTCAATATCGCCGTGCTGGTGCTGCGCAGCGACACGGTGGATCACGACCATTTCACCAGCCCCCTCGGCCTGCCCTATATCGGCGCGATATCCTGCGCCTTTTTCGTTGGCCCGTGGACGGGGCGCGACAGCGTGCAATACCTCATCGCCGCGGTGCTGATCGGCTTGGGTGTCGTGCTCTGGGGCGCGACCGTGTTCTACATGAAATCAAAGGGGCAAGACCCGCTTGCCTCGGACATGGACAAATTGTCAGAGTGAAAGGAGCCCTCTTGCAACACCCTTGGCGCATCTGTGCAATCGCCCCGGCCGCCCTGCTTCTGGCGGGCTGCGAAGGGCGTCAATCCGTGCTTGCCCCCGCCGGTCAGGACGCGGCGGATGTGCTGAACCTCTTTTGGGTGATGCTGGTCGGCGCGGTGATCCTGTGGGGGCTGGTCGCGCTGCTGTTTGTCTATGTCACACGCATCAACCCCGGTGCCATGCGCCGCCGCACCGCCGAAATGCTGATCGTCGGCGGGGGCATCGTCTTTCCCGTGGTCCTGCTGGGGGGGCTGCTGATGTATTCCCTGCCGCTGATGGGACCGACCCGCGCCGAAGGGGACGGGCTGGTCGTGCGCATCACCGCCGAACAATGGTGGTGGCGCGTCGAATACCAACAACAAGGGGAGACCAGAACAGTCGTCTCGGCGAATGAACTCCGCCTGCCCGCCGGTGCCCGGACCGAGCTTGTGCTGAATGCCCATCGGGTGATCCACTCCTTCTGGGTGCCGGCCCTTGGCGGCAAGACCGATATGTTCCCGGGGCGCGAAACCCGCATGACCCTCGCGCCCACCGATCCCGGCATCTACCGTGGCCAATGCGCCGAATTCTGCGGCGCCTCCCATGCGTTGATGGCCTTTGAAACCGTGGTGATGCCACCCGATGAATTCGACCAATGGCTCAGCGCAGAGGCGCGCGATGCCAAGCCGCCCCAAGGCGCGCTGGCCCAAGCCGGCGCGACCGTGTTCCTTGATGAAGGCTGCGGCGCTTGCCACAGCATTCGTGGCACCAAAGCCATCGGCAAGACCGGCCCCGACCTGACCCATCTGGCAAATCGCCACTCGCTTGCCGCAGGCACCCTTCCCTTGAACGCGCAGGCCATCGCCACATGGATCGGCCACACCGACACGATCAAACCCGAGGTCAATATGCCCACCTATGACTTCCTGTCCGACGACGACCTCGCGGCGCTCGCCGCCTATCTGGGGGGGCTGAAATGACCCGCAGATACCCCGATGTGCTGCAACCCGAAGGCACCTACCCCCCGACCGAGGATATGCTCGCTGAACCCGTCCCGCAGGAGGTTCAGGAGGCGCAGAAAAAACGTCTGCGTGCGGCTTGGAAAACGCCGCAAGGCTGGCGCTACTGGTCGGCGGTGAACAACACCGAGGTCGGCATCTGGTACACGATGACCGCGTTCTTTTTCATGCTCTGTGCCGGTATTCTGGCGGTGCTCATGCGCACCCAGCTTGCCGTGCCCGAGAATGATTTCCTCGACGCCGACCGCTATAACCAGTTCTTCACCATGCACGGCTCGGCGATGATGTTCCTCTTTGCCGTACCCATGTTCGAGGCGATCTCCATCCTGCTGCTGCCCGGGATGCTGGGGGCGCGCGACATGCCGTTCCCGCGGCTCAGCGCCTATGGCTACTGGTGTTTCCTGATCGGCGGCATCTTTGTCTTCGGGTCTATCCTGTTCGATTCCGGCCCCAAGGCGGGTTGGTTCATGTACCCCCCGCTCGCCACCAAGGAAGAAGGCATCGGCCCCGATATCTGGCTTCTGGGCCTCTCGTTTATCGAGGTCGCCTCCATCGCCGCGGCGGTCGAGCTGATTGTCGGCGCGCTCAAATGCCGCCCACCGGGGATGCGCGTCAACATCATGCCGCTTTACGCGTGGTATGTGATGGTCGTGGGCGGCATGATCCTCTTCGCCTTCCCGCCACTGATCGCGGGGGATTTCCTGTTCGAACTCGAACGCTCCTTCGATTGGCCGTTCTTCGATCCCGTCCGGGGCGGCGACCCGATGCTCTGGCAGCATCTGTTCTGGATTTTCGGCCATCCGGAGGTCTACATCATCTTCCTGCCCTCTATCGCCATCGCCGCGATGATCGTGCCCACTGTCGCACGCACGCCCATCGTGGGCTATTCGTGGATCGTGCTCAGCGCGGTCGGCACCGGGTTCTTGTCCTTCGGGCTGTGGGTGCATCACATGTTCACCACCGGCCTGCCCCAGATCAGTCTGGGGTTCTTTTCGGCCGCGTCCGAGGCCGTGGTGATCCCCACCGGCATCCAGCTTTTCGCCTTTGTCGCGACGCTGATGGTGGGACGGGTCAAGATGACCCTGCCGATGCTCTGGATCGCGGGAGCGCTGGCGATCTTTGTGGCGGGCGGTCTGACAGGGGTGATGCTGGCCATCGTGCCCTTCAACTGGCAGGCCCATGACAGCTACTTCGTCGTGGCCCACCTGCACTACACGCTGTTCGGCGGCATGGTCTTTCCGGTCATGGCGGGGGGCTATTATTTCTTCCCGTTCTTCCGCAAAAAGCTTCTGTCCGAAACCCTTGGCCGTTGGGCCTTCTGGCTGATCTTTGTGGGCTTCAACGTCACCTTCCTGCCGATGCATCTGACGGGGCTCAAGGGGATGCCGCGCCGGATCTTCACCTATCCTGGCAGCGCGGGCTGGGACTGGCTCAATATGATGTCCACTGTCGGGGCCTATATCACCGCCGCAGGCTTTGCCGTCTTCGTCTACGATCTGCTGCGCCCCAAAGCGTACCAAGGCCAGATCAAGCGCAATCCTTGGGCCGGCGGCACGCTGGAATGGGCCCATGATGTGCCCGAAGAGGCATGGGGCAACCGTTCGGTGCCCTATATCACCTCGCGCTACCCCCTGTGGGACCAGCCCAAACTGGTCGAGCGTATGGACGCGGGCCGCTACTATCTGCCCGACGCCCCCGAGGGCAAACGCGAGACGCTGATCACCTCGGTCATCGACGCGAAACCGC
Organism: Sulfitobacter sp. TMED3; assembly: GCF_002167505.1. Taxonomy (NCBI): domain Bacteria; kingdom Pseudomonadati; phylum Pseudomonadota; class Alphaproteobacteria; order Rhodobacterales; family Roseobacteraceae; genus Sulfitobacter; species Sulfitobacter sp. TMED3. The sequence goes on from NZ_NHBI01000011.1 coordinate 45,651, forward strand.
TGATGGTGCAGCGCGTCACCGGCCCCGCGTGGATCACCATGCTCGCCGCGTTGTTCACCGGCGGTGCGTTCATCTTCCCCACCTTCCACATCTACGAACCCGCCATCGTCTGCGGCGCCTTCGCCATTGTCTGCGTGCTCTACTGGCTCTGGACCAGCACGGCACAGGTGCCGGATCAAGAACGCAAGGACGTGGGCCTAGGCCTCAGCCTGCCGACCTACGCCTCGGGGCCGACCTCTGTCGGGTGGTGGGCGGTCTGGATCACAATGCTGGGCGACAGCACCGCCTTCGCCAGCCTCGTCTTCGGGTTCTTCTTCTACTGGACCGCGCGACCGGACTTTATCACCATCGGAGCGGACCACGCGACGGGCGCCGCCGTCGCGCTCGGGGTTACGCTGTTTGTCGTCTCATGGGCCGCGACCGTGCTCGCGCGCGAGGTCAATAAACGCAGCCATATCACGCTGGCACGCCTCGCATTGGCAGGGGCCGCGACCTGCACCGTCGGCGGGGCGGGGCTGATCATCCTGTCGGTCCTCGAACTTGAGCCCACAACTCATGTCTACCCCGCGACCATGTGGGCGCTGATGGTCTGGCTGGTGGCCCATGCCCTGCTGGGGGTCATCATGCAGCTTTACGCGCTGGCAGGGTCGATCTTTGGCAAGGTGACCCCGCAATATGACGCCGACCTGTGCAACGTGACGCTGTTTTGGCACTTCATGGTGCTGACCGCGCTGGTCACCGGCTTTATTCTGGGCGTGGCCCCAAGGTTGCTGGCATGAACCAGATCTCCACCGAAGAAGAGCAAGAGGAATTCCTCGAGGAACAAGACAGCCTCTGGCGGCTCGCCCTCAGCCCCACGCTTTGGGCGCTGCATTTCGTGATCTGCTACGGTGCCACAACCGTATTCTGCGCCGATCACATCCTCGGCGTGGATTACCTTACCACCCTGCGCCTTGGCATCGGGCTGCTGACCATAGGCGTTCTGGCGGCGATCGTCTGGCTGGGCTGGGGCGCGTGGCGGCAATGGGATGTGGTGCGTGACCGCGAATGGGAAAACGACGCGGGCAACAACGAGGACCGCCACCAGTTCATGGGCCACGCGGCCTTCCTGCTGTCGCTGATCTCGGCGGTGGGGGTGATCTATGTCTCGCTCCCCGTGCTGCTGATCGCCAGCTGCGCATGACCCGCGCCGCGACATATCTGGGGTTTGTCCTGCTTGGCCTGCTCTGGCTGGTGCCGCTGGAACGGCTGACCGGCGCCGCCTTCCCCGTCCATATGCTGCGCCATATGGGGCTGGTCGCCGTGGTCGCACCGCTGCTCGCCTTCGGACTGGGTGACCGGCTGCGCTGGCTGATCATCTCTCCGCTGATCGCGACGGTGCTTGAATTCATGGTGATCTGGGCATGGCATCTGCCGCAGCTGCACGGGATGGCCTATCTGCTGCCCGCGGGCTTTGCGCTGGAACAGGGCAGTTTCCTGATCGTCGGACTGCTCGTCTGGGTCAGCGCCCTGCGCGCGCACAACGGGCTGGCAGGGGCCGGATCGCTGCTGCTGACCTCGATGCATATGACCCTACTGGGGGCGTTGCTGATCCTCGCCCCCCGCGATGTCTTTGCCGAGATTTGCGGCCGCGCCGCCGACCTTGGCGGGCAACAACTGGGCGGGCTGCTGATGCTGGGCATCGGCACACCGGTCTATCTGATCGCCGGATTGTGGCTGGTGGGCCGTGACCTGCGCAGCACCGACCCCGCACCCCAAACGTAACGGAGCAAACGCAATGAGAACCGTGATCAAAACCCTGATCGTTCTGGCCCTGCTGGGGGCTGTCGGCGCGGTGACCATCGTGGGGCTGGGGCTGTTCAACGTCTCTGCCCGCGCGGGCCATATTCCGGGCGTGTCCTGGGTGCTGCACACCGCCTATCGCCAGTCGGTCAAACTCCGCGCCCCTGACGCCGCACAGGTGCCCGACCTGTCCGACCCCGATCTCGTCGCCCTCGGCGCGGGGCATTTCGACAGCGCCTGCAGCTTCTGCCACGCCGCCCCCGACCGGATCCATTCCGCCACCTCCGACGCCATGTCGCCGGAACCGCCCCATATCACCGACGCCGTCGCCGACTGGCAGCCGCAACATCTGTTCACCATCGTCAAGGATGGCGTCAAGATGAGCGGCATGCCCTACTGGCCCGCCGAAAACCGCGAGGACGAAATCTGGGCCATGGTCGCCTTTCTCACCCATGTCCGCGAGATGGAAGGCGCGGGCTTTGACGCGCTGCTGGCGTCAGACGCACCAGCCGACGACACCGCGCTGACCTATTGCGCCTCCTGCCACGGCGCGACGGGCGACAGCAAAGGCAACGGCCATATCCCCCGCCTCGATATCCTCGACGAAGGGTACATGCAGGGCGCGATCACCGCCTATCGCACCGGCGCACGGGACAGCGGCTTTATGGCCCATGCAGCAACGCAGCTTCCCCCCGATGACCTGACCCGCGTGATCCGCCACTATGCCGCATCCGCGCCCGATGGCCCGACCCCGACAGCCCCCCTGCCCCCGGCAGAGCTCGAGCTGATGGAGCAAGGGGCCGGCGTCGCCGCCATTGGCAATATCGACGCGCCGTCTTGCGCGTCCTGCCACGGCCCCGGTCTGGACCAGACCAAACCCGGGTTTCCGCGCATCAGCGGCCAGCCGCGCCCCTATTTGGCGCAGCAGCTGAAGCTTTGGCGCGATGGCACACGCGGCGGCGGCCCCCGCAAAGAGCTGATGGAAAAAGCCGCTCGCAATCTGTCAGATGCCGAGATCGACGCGCTGGCGCTGTATTATTCCCAGCTTCCGGCGGAGTAGGCAAAAAGGGCAACCCTAGTTGAGCGCGTCAAAATCGTTGCGCAGAAACATCTTTTTGCGCCGCGACCAATGCAGCCCGACATCGCGGGCGGTCCGCTCCATCCCGCGGTGCAGGGCACGGTGCCGCAGATAGGGCACCCAGCTGCGCAGCTTGATCACATTGGGGTCGCCAAACCCGTCCACGATCAGCGGTTGCCACTTACCCTCCTGCTGTCCCCAGACGATGCTACGGGAGTTCAACCCCGGGGCCACCACCCCAAGCGCAAAGACCGCGCGCGAAAAATCGTTCAACGCCTTCAGCGCCGCCGTATCCAGCAGATCCCGCGCGACGAATTCGTCCAGCGTCATCCCCAGACCTCCGCTTTCCGGCCCGACCCGCTGCATCAACAGCCCCAGCCCCATATCCGTCCGCATCACCCCGTTGGTGAATGCAATCGGCGAAGCAATACCCGCGTCATGGCTGCGAATCCGCACTTCAATGTCATGGGTCAACTGGCGCAACAGCATGCGGTGTCGCGTCGTCGGGAAATGTTTGTAAAGAAACGGTCTGACCCGCCCGGTGTCCGCCGCCTGCAGCGCCTCCATCGGTACTTTCACAACAAGATCATCGGGCGCTTTCACAGCAAAGACCGCCCGGCCCTGCTCTTGTTTAAGCAACGTACCGGTTTCCATCTGAAGCAATTCGGCTGACTGTGTCATCTACACTATTTATCTATAACTGTTGGTACTTACTAAGCAGAGCGTGTCACAGCGCATGCGTAACCTAAAGTTGCGAACACTGTCAAAAAGTATCGTAAAAAGGGCGGGCGGCCGCCGCGGATGCGCAATATTTCGCACAGCGAAATGCTGAGACCCCGCTTGACATTCCCCTGCGGCACTTTGATTGACATGCGTTAAGAACGATAGAAACCATAGAAAAGGGTGGAATGTGCGTTTTCTCGCTGGAGTAGCATCCCTCATCTGCGCTGTTAATCTGATTATCGGAAAAGTCTTTTCCTGGCTCGCGCTGGCCATTGTCGTCGTCTGCTTTACCGTAGTGGTACAAAGATACCTCTTTGCCACCAGCTACGTCTGGATGCAGGATCTCTATATCTGGCTGAACGGGGCGATGTTCACCGCGGTGGCAGGCTTTGCCCTGCTGCGCGACGATCACGTGCGCGTCGATATCTTTTACCGTCCCGCCAAACTGCGCACCCGCGCCATCACCGACCTGATCGGGGTGTTCGTCTTTCTGCTGCCCTTCACATGGATCGTCTACATCTATTCGATGCCCTTCGTGCAGCGCGCATGGGGCTATCACGAAGGCTCTGCCAATGTGGGCGGGATGCCGGGGCTTTATATCCTCAAAACCTTTATCATCGTCTTTGCGGCCCTGATTGCGGCGCAAGGCATTGCCATGGCGATCCGGTCCATTCTGGTGCTTGGCGGCAGGGCTGATCTTGTGCCCGCCGCGATGCAATACAGCCCGGACGCCATCAAACCCGCCACCACCGAGGGAGCCGCCTGATGGACCCGATCATGATTGGCGAGATGCTCGCCGCGCTGATGTTCTTTGGGGTCATCGGCTTTCTGCTTCTGGGCTTCCCCGTAGCCTTCACCCTCGCCGGGACATCGTTACTATTCTGCGGTGTAGGCATGGCTTTGGGCGTGTTCGACCCGTCCAACTTCGGGTCTTTGCCCAACCGCTATATCGGCTTTATGACGAACGAAGTGCTCGTCGCCGTGCCGCTGTTTATCTTCATGGGGGTGATGCTGGAACGCAGCCAGATCGCGGAACAACTGTTGCTCACCATGGGCAAGATGTTCGGCAATATGCGCGGCGGGCTCGGGATCTCTGTGGTGCTGGTCGGGGCCATGCTTGCGGCCTCAACCGGTGTGGTGGGCGCGACCGTGGTGACGATGGGGCTGATCTCGCTGCCCGCGATGCTGCGGGCGGGCTATGACCCGAAACTGGCCACCGGCGTGATCTGCGCCAGCGGCACTTTGGGCCAGATCATCCCCCCCTCTACCGTGTTGATTTTCATGGGCGATATGCTGTCGGGTATCAACTCGCAGGTGCAGATGGCCAAGGGCAACTTTGCCCCTACGCCCGTCTCTGTCGGGGACCTCTTTGCCGGGGCCCTGCTGCCCGGGCTGCTGCTCGTGTCGCTCTACCTCGGCTATGTGCTGTTCAAAGCCGCAACAGACCCTAAATCCTGCCCTGCCACCCCCGTTCCAGCGGATGAGAAATCAAAGCTGCTGCGCGAGGTCTTTGTGGCGCTTGTCCCGCCTCTGGCACTGATTTTGGCCGTGTTAGGGTCTATTCTGGGCGGCATCGCCACCCCGACAGAGGCCGCATCCGTCGGTGCCGTCGGGGCCATGATCCTCGCCGCATTGCGCTGGCGTCTGTCCTTTGGCGTGCTCAAAGAGACGATGGTATCGACGGCCACAATCACCAGCATGGTCTTTGTGATCCTGCTCGGGGCCTCGGTCTTTTCGGTCGTATTCCGTATGATGGGCGGCGACAATCTGGTGCATGAATTCCTCAGCAACCTCCCGGGCGGTACGCTCGCTGCGGTCGCGGTGGTGATGATCATCATGTTCTTCCTGGGCTTCATCCTCGACACCTTCGAGATCATCTTTATCGTGATCCCGATCACCGCACCGGTGCTGCTGATGCTGGATGTCGATCCGATCTGGCTGGGGGTGCTTGTGGGGGTGAACCTGCAAACGTCGTTCCTGACCCCGCCCTTCGGCTTTGCGCTGTTCTATCTGCGCGGCGTCGCCCCGGCGGACCTGCCCACCAGCGCAATCTACAAGGGCATCCTGCCCTTCGTGATGCTGCAAGTGGTGGCGATTGCGATCCTGTTCATGTTCCCGCAGATCGTAACCTGGTTGCCCAAACTGATCGCAGGCTAAAGGCCACCTTATCTTTTGACACGCTAAGGGTATCGCCCTCCCTGGGGGGGCGACGCCCAGGTTTGATAGTGGCAGCCCCCGGTGCATCAACCGCTGACCGATGCAGATGGCGCGACGTCGCAATATCGCCCTCCGGGGGGAGGGAGGGCGATGCCCGGTGTACCACCGGGCGGGACGGGGATTAGGCCCCTGCCCCATCACGAGAAAAGGCCCAGTGTTACCACCGGGCCTTTTCTGTATCCGAGGGACGGATCTTAGTATTTCAGGAAGCTCTGACGCGCCTGAATGTAGGGGCTGTCGATGTTCTCTGTCCGGGTGCGGACAAGGTTCAGTGCTTCGACAAAGCTGTCGGCGGTTTTCTTGACCAGCGGGTCGTCGCTGCTGCGCAGTTCCTCGACCACCTCGACCGAGGCTTTGGCACCGGCTTCCATGATGTCGTCGGGGAAGTTGCGGACGGTCACGCCGTGCTCTTCCACCAGCGTTTTCAGCGCGCGTGGATCGTTGGCATAGAAGTCCGCCGCAACCTGATCGTATTCCGCTTGGCTCACATCACGAATGATCGCCTGGAGGTCTTCGGGCAGTTCCTGATACTTCTTCTTGTCAACGACAAGCTCGGTCGCGAGGCCGGATTCAACGAAGGACGGCATGTAGTAGTTCTTGGCAACCTGATGGAAGCCGAGCGCCAGATCGTTGTAGGGGCCGACGAATTCGGCCGCGTCCAGCGTGCCCGATTGCAGCGCCTGAAAGATCTCGCCCGCGGCCATGTTGGTCACGGTCGCGCCCAGCTTCTCCCACACGCGACCACCAAGGCCAGGGGTCCGGAAGCGCACGCCTTTGACATCGTCAAGGCTGGTCAGCTCGTCGCGGAACCAACCGCCTGTCTGCGTGCCGGTGTTGCCCGACAGGAAGCCCTGAACGCCGAACTGGTCATAGATCTCGTCCCAGATTTCCTGACCGCCCATATAGCGCATCCAGGCTGTCAGCTCTGGCGTGGTCATGCCGTAGGGCACGCCGGTAAAGAAGGACAGCGCGGGCGATTTGTTCTGCCAATAATAGGCGGCACCGTGGCTCATCTCGGCGGAGCCATCGATCACGGCGTCCAGCGATTGCAGCGGCGGCACCAGCTCACCTGCGGAGTAGACCTGCACGGTCAGACGGCCCCCGGAGGCCGCTGTGATACGGTCGGCCAGACGCTGCGCGCCGACACCCAGACCGGGGAAGTTTTTCGGCCAGGTTGTGACCATGCGCCAGGTAATGTTGCCTTGGGCGACGGCGGGTGCAGCCAGCGATGAAGCAACGGCCCCTGCCCCCGCAACGCCTGCGCCACGAATAAATGAACGACGATCCATGATGTTTCTCCCGAGATCAAAAATATGTCGATAAGGTCTTTCTGACATTTGCCAGCCCTCCCCTATGGGCGCACGTTAATCCCGCGTTTCAGGGGATGTCCATGGGTCAACGTCGGGTTCTGGTGCTGATAGGGCGGAATCACGGTGAAATCTGCATCTTTCAACCGCAAAGCTGTTTTGAATCAAAGCGTTAAGCCGATATTCGCGGCGAAAACCCCTTGTTTTATTGGGAAATGGGGCAATTGCGCTCTTCGCGCCTTCAACGCACAAAAAAAGGGGACGCTTCTGCGCCCCCTTCCCTGCTATCCCTCTCATTTACCCTTGCCGGTTACCCATAGGTAACCCGAAGCGCGGTGGTTACCCATGGGTAACCGGGCGGGCAGTGGTTACCCATGGGTAACCGTTTACCGGATGCGCGGCCCGTTGCTGAGCACCTCTTCAAAGGCGCGCACGGCTTCTTCCAATTGCTTCTTGGGCATGGTGGCAAAATCGATATCGCTCATCAAACGGCATTCGCCGTGGCGGGCGGTGACCTTGGTCTGACCGACGTAGAATTCAAACTTCTGCTTCGGCTCTGCCTTGGAGGCGGGCTTCTCTGTCGGCTCGTTCGAGGTGGTCAGAAAATCCTTGAGGATTTTATTCTGCTCGTCCGGTGTCGAGGCATCCAAGAGTTTCTCCTGCAAGACGCTTGCTTGATCCGGTGTGCGCAGCGCGCGCGCGACATCGACACCCAGATTACGCGGCACGGCCTTGGGCCACTGCAAGCTCCCTTCCAAAGCAGAGAGAAGGAAGACGAAGCTTTTGATGTAAGACCGCTTGGTCTTGTGCAGCGCGCTGTAAAGACGGGTCACCAGCTCTGCCGGGTCGATCTCTTCTACCGCGTCGTCCTTGGCGGCGGTGATCGCCACCTGTGCCATCTCGGCAAAGGACAGGTCTTCGCGCACGACGTTCTCTTCGACCATATCCACATAGCGCGAAATGCGGTCATCCTCGCCCACTTCTACCCGCGCGGTGATCGTGCCAAAGCGGTCGTCTTTGGTTTCCGAAAACAACTGCGACAGGGCGGTGAACCGGCGCCAACCTTTCTTGAGCTGGTAGCGCCCGTTCGGCCCGACATAGACCTCGACCGGTTCGCGCTGCCCCCGTTCGCGGATCGAGGATTTAAGCTCCTCCATCTCGTCGGACTGGGCGACTTCTTCCAGCGCGAGGCGATCGCGCGGCAGATCGTCGGTGAAGATTTCCGACAGGTCGATCTGGTAGAGCACGCGGCCTTCGCCTTGGGCCTGCCGGAAAGTCTTGGCGTCTTCGGCATTGCGGCGGCGCTGTTCGATTTTGGCTTCGGTTGCCTCTTGCAGGTTTTCGGCCACGTCCCGCACGGCGGCGCCCATGGGGCCCGGCTGGCGGTTGCGGCGGCTGCCGGATGTGGGGGCTTCTACCGGGGCGAAGCCGAATTTGTTTTTACTGCTCATTCTGCCTTCTCCTTACGTTTTCCGTTTTCTTTCCACGCTTCGAGCACGGTTTGCAAAAACTCGTCATAGGCACGGTCGAAACTTTGCCGCGCCCGTTTCCATGTTTCGCGCGTCATCTGGCGATAGTCCTGTTCGTAAACCGACATCTGGAATCGGCCCGATTGTTCAACCGCGCGGGTCATTTCAATCGGGTGGGCGCAGACGTCGGCGCCGAAGACGTTCTTGAACGCGTCGATCATGGCGCTGTGCAGCGGATTGTTGGATTCAAAACGGGTCATAAGTAAACGGATGTCGGAAAACTGTTTAGGAAGCGTAATGCCTGCGTCCGCTGCGAGGCTTGCAAACCCTTCGGAGATATCGGCCATCGCGTCGCCAAGCTGGCCCAGATAGCTGGTCGTACTGTCATATTCCCAGTAGCCCGGGCCCGAGGGGATATAGAGAATATCAGCCGCAAACGCTGCGTTTAGGGACTGGTAGCCGATGGCGGGCGGGCAGTCGAAAATGATGATGTCATATTGATCGTCGGGCAGCTCATCGAGGTAGCGCGCGACGCAGCCGAAAAAGCTCCATGCCTTGTGCAGCGCGCGGTATTGGGCCGAGGCGAATTCCACGAAAGCCGCGTTGGCGCAGGACGGGATGATGTCGATCGTGGGCCAGCAGGTTGGCTGGATGAATTCCTGAAACCGTTGCGCGCCGATGGATTGCACGTCTTCGGGCAATTCGTCCGCGGCGGGGTAGGGGCAGTCATCGGGGTCATCATAGCTTTCCATGATCCGGTTGGATTCACGGCAGAGGTCGCGACACATGATGCCCCAGACCGTGTGGCTTTCCTTGACCTCGGTCAGCCCCATCGAATGGGTCAGCGTCGCTTGCGGGTCGAAGTCGACGCAGAGCACGCGGTAGCCGTCAAGGGCGGCTGCATGGGCGAGGTGTTGTGCGACGACGGTCTTCCCGACGCCGCCTTTGAAGTTCGACACGGCCACGCGCATGGCACGGCCCCGGGGGCGTTCGGGCAGCAGCTTGCGACCGCGGAATTTGGCACGGCGGCGCAGCTCGTTGATCTCTTCGAGGCTGAACCAGCGCTGGCGGCCATCCTCTTCGGTGAGCCCCTGGGGCAGGGTCGGGTCGTCCGCCAGCTTCTTGCGCAGGGTGTCGGCGGGGACGTCGAACATGAACTGGCTGATCTCCCAGATGGAGAAGGGGCGCAGGGCCTTGATCTCTCCGGGGGAGAAGGTGGCGCGGCGCACGGCGGCCTGTTGTTCCAAGCTGCGCTCGTTCATGTTAAGAAGGTCGTTGTGATTTCTCATCTATCTACTCGCGTTTTTAAGCCTCGAATTTCGAATAACGCGAATTCGGCAATTTGGCAAAACCTAATTTTCCCGAAATTCGCGCGCTGATCCTGAAGAACGGGTTTATTTCGCTGGGGTTAACGCGGGGCAAAGAGATTTTGGTGACAGGCGAGGGGCATATGAGGCTGTTTTGGTGACAGCGATCCCCTGATATGGTGACACCTTAGCGTCCCCCTTAACCTATTAACCTTTACCAAATTGAATTTGGATTAAGGAAAAGGGTAATTCCTGTTTTTCCCAGCGGGTTGACAGAAGACGGGATTTAGAGCTTTGTAGAAAGCATAAACGGAATCGGCTCAAAGAAGCTGACCGATAAAAATAAGACGATACATCGAGTAGGCAAAACCATGAACCCATTGCGGCTGACCGGCCCTGAAGCCGGGGTGATCAAGTACGACCTTTTGACCGCTTTGAGCGTGGCGGGGTTGAACGGATCACCGACCTTGCAGACCTCGTTGATGCGGCTGATCGCGGCGGTGACCTCGCGGTATAATTGGCGCGCTGACGAGCTAAGCGTGGGCCAGCGGGATCTGGCGCGGATGTGGTCGGTGAATGAACGCACGGTGAAACGCGAGATCAAACGGCTGACGGATGCGCAGCTGTTGATTTGTACGCGCGGCGGCGTGCGGGGCAGGGTGGCGGCCTATCGGTTGAACTATGCGCAGATCGCGCGGCTGTCAGAGCCGTGCTGGCCGCTGGTCGGGCCGGATTACGATGCGCGGATGAAAGAGCGGTATCGCAGTGAGACGCCGGTCAAGGTGGTACAACTGGCCGATTATGCGAAACCCGAGGCATCAGAGCCCGCGCAGGGCGGGCCGGGTACGTGGCAACGCGCGATGGTGAACCTATCGCGGGAGAACGCGGATCAGTTCAAGGCGTGGTTCTCGCAGCTCGAATATGTGGCGTTCGAAGGGGGCGTGCTTGAGCTGCGCACCCCGAGCAAATTCGCGCAACGCTATATAGAGACACATCTTCTGCGCCCGCTTGTCGCGGCGGTGGAGGCAGAGTTGGGGCCGGTGACGCGGATCGAATTCAAGGCCTAGAAACTGCCGCTGATGGCGCGGGCGGCTTCTTGGGCGATGGGGGCGGCGCGGCGGGCAAAGTCTTCGGCGCTCCATTCAGAAAGCGAGCCGGCGATGTGGATGGCCCCCAAGGGGCGGCCCTGACGGTTGACGACGGGCACACCAATGGCGACTTCGCCCAAGACGAATTCATTCTGGACCTGCGCAAATCCGTCTCTACGGGCCTGTTCGAGACTGTTCATGATGCTGTCGGGGTCCACGTTGGTGTAAGCGGTATAGCTGTGCAGCGGGAAGCGGGTGATGATCTCGCGCGCTTCTTCGGGGGGCAGGGCGCAGAGGGTCGCGCGGCCGCCGGCGGTGCAATAGGTGGGGACGCTATGGCCCACAAGTGTGGCGTAAAACGTTTCGCGTTTGCTTTGCATGCGCAGGGCATAGATCACGCGGGTTTCATCATACAGGCTGAAGTCGATCCGTTCGGCGATGGATTTGCGCATCTCCAGGATAACGGGGGTGGCGACCTGCACCACAGGGTCCAGACGCAGGGTGTCGTGGGTGTGGTCAAGCAAGCGCAGTCCGGGCAGGTAGCCGCGGTCATCGGGGCTGCGCCGGATGTGCCCCAATGTCATGAGCGTATGCACAAGACGTTGCGCGGCGGATCGGTCGATCTCTGCCTTCATCGCGATGTCTGACAGGCTGAGCGGGCCGTCGGCCTCGTGAAACGCGCTAAGCACGTGAATGGCGCGGGCGGCGGAGCGCACAAAGAGCCTGTCGGCATCTGCCTGAAAATTAGACGCGACAGAGGAATGTGGTCGTTTGGGGTCAGGCATCGAGCACTCCGGGTTGACGCGAGGATAGGTCAGTGCCTAGCATCGTATGGCAATACATCCGTATCGCCAAGCAATACATTCAGTTTTGTGAAGCGTTACATGATTTAAAGGTGGGTTCCCCGATGCGCGTCGCCATGGCCGGATTTCTTCATGAAACCAATACCTTTGCGCCCGAGCCTGCGGATATGGCGGCCTTCAAGGCCGGTGGCGGTTATGTCCCTATGGTGGGTGGCCCCGCGATGATCGACGCCTTTCAGGACGTGAACCTTGGCATGACCGGAGCGTTGAAGGTCGCGGGGGATTCGGATTGGGATGTGGTGCCTGTTCTTTGGGCGGGGGCTATTCCATCGGCACCTGTGACGCAGGATGCGTTCGACACTATTCTGGGCGAGATTCTGGACGGGCTACGTGCCGCAGGGCCGTTGGATGGTGTGTTTCTGGACTTGCACGGCGCGATGGTGGCAACGCATCACGATGACGGGGAGGGCGAGATCGCCCGTCAGGTGCGCGCTTTGGTGGGGCCGGATGTGCCGATTGCCGCCGCATTGGACCTGCATGGCAATATCTCGGAAGAGTTTGTGAACACGGTGGATGTGCTGGCGGGATTCCGCACCTATCCGCACATCGATATGGCCGATACCGGTGCCGTGGCGGCGCGGTTGCTGGATCATGTGATGCAGACCGGCACGCGCCCGGCCAAAGCGTTCCGCCGCATGTCCTATCTGGTGCCGATCCCGTTTCAGACGACGGATATGCAGCCCGCCAAGGGATTGTACGAAAACCTGACAGAGGTCGAGGCGCAAGGCGCACTATCGGCGTCGCTGTTCATGGGCTTTCCGGCGGCGGATATTGCCGATTGTGGCCCCACGGCGGTGGCCTATGCCGAGACTCAAGCGGCGGCGGATGCCGCAGCAGATGCGGTGGCGGATGCCTATGCCGCTGCCGAATCCGAGTTCGACAATGATACATTTACCCCCGACGCGGCGATTGCCTATGCGGTGCGCGCGGCAAAAGGGGCAGGGCAGGGGCCCGTGGTGATTGCAGATACCCAAGACAACCCCGGTGCGGGTGGGGTCTCTGCCACGACGGGGATGTTGCGGGCCTTGATTGATGCTGATGCCCAAGACGCGGCGATCGGGCTGATCGTAGACCCGCATTCCGCCGCCCAAGCGCATGAGTTGGGGGAGGGCGCGCGCGCTGTCTTTCGCATTGGCGGGCACCCCGGTCTGCCCGACGATAGCCCCGTCGAGGTAGAGGCCGTTGTCGAGATGCTGTCGGAGGGCAAAGTGAAAGCCACCGGCCCCTATTACGGCGGGACGATGTTGGATCTGGGGCCCTCGGCCTGTTTGCGCATCGGTGGCGTGCGGGTAGCTGTCACAACGCGGATTGCGCAGATGGCCGACCGCGAGATGTTCCGCTTTGTCGGGATCGCACCAGAGACACAGAAAATTGTTGTCGTCAAAAGCTCTACCCATTTTCGGGCCGATTTCACCCCGAGTGCGCGCGAGATTATTGTCGCGCGTGCCCCCGGCCCCATGCCGTTCGACCCCGCAGACCTGCCCTTTACGCGGTTGCGTGAGGGGTTGCGGCTTTCACCTAACGGTCCCGTTTTCGGGGCTGCGCGTGCGGCTGCTGCACGCCCCGATACCGGCGGATCAACCGGCGGTGTCCAAATATAACAATGACCACAACCAACATGGGAAATTGATATGCTGACTTTACGACCCACATTGAAACAAAGCCGGGGGCTGGCGGCGTCGCTGATGACCACGGCTGCGCTGCTGGTGCCTGCCGCGAGCTTCGCGCAGGAAGAAACCACGATCACGGCGGTCATGCACTCGGGCCTGCGGGTGCTGGATCCGGTGATCACCACGGCGCACATCACACGTGACCACGCCTATATGATCTATGACGTGTTGACGGCGGTGGACGAGAATTTCACCCCGCAGCCGCAGATGGCCAGCTGGGAAACATCTGACGACGGGCTGGTCTATACGTTCACCCTGCGCGACGGGCTGGTGTTCCACGATGGCGCGCCGGTGACCGGCGCCGATGTTGTTGCCTCTCTGACCCGTTGGGGCAAGCGCGACAGCGGCGGGCAGTTGATNTTTGACGTGACCGAAAGCCTTGAGGCGACAGATGACAAAACCGTTGTCTGGACGCTGACCAAGCCCTTTGGCCCGCTGATTGACGTGATTTCCAAGCAATCCGCGGTGCCGCCGTTCATCATGCCGGCGCGTGTTGCCGAAACCTCTGCCGATGAGACGATCACGGAATACATCGGCTCCGGTCCGTTTGTGTTCGATCAGGACGCCTATGAGCCCGGCGTGTCGGTGACCTATGAAAAGTTCGACGACTATGTGCCGCGCGACGAGCCCGCATCCTGGATGGCAGGCGGCAAGGTCGTGAATGTGGACAAGGTGGTCTGGACCACGATGCCCGATGCGCTGACCGCGCTGAATGCGCTTTCGGCGGGGGAGATCGACTATCTTGAGCAGGTTCAGATCGACCTGATGCCGATCCTGTCGGGCAATGAGGATGTCGTCGTCGAGAAACGCGATGATCTGGGCTATGTCACCATCGGGCGTCCGAACTTCTTGCATGCNCCGTTTGACAACAAGCTGGTGCGTCAGGCGGCGATGGCGGCGCTGGATCAGGAATCCATGCTGGCGACGATGCAGGGTGATCCNGAATACTACAAAGTCTGTGGCGCNATCTTTGGCTGCTCGACCCCCTTGGGNGACGAGGCGGGATCTGACTTGCTGACCGGTGGCGCGAATACCGAGCGTGCCAAGGAGCTGCTGGAAGAAGCGGGCTATGACGGGACGCCGATTGTCCTGATGGCCCCGACCGATGTGATCAGCCTGAACAACCAGCCTGTGGTTGCAGCCCAAGCGCTGCGCGAGGCGGGGTTCGAGGTCGATATGCAGTCGATGGACTGGCAGTCGGTCGTGCAACGCCGCGCCCAGCAGTCGCCTGTGGCTGAGGGCGGGTGGAACCTGTTCTTCACCAACTGGATGGTGCCCGAAGTCTCTGACCCGCTGGTCAACGTGATGTTGAACGGNCGNGGCGATGATGGCTGGTTCGGCTGGCCCGATGANCCNGANATCGAAGCCATGCGGACCGAGTATGTCTCGGCCAGCGACGACGCGACCAAGAAAGAGATCGCGACGCGTATTCAAGAGCATGTGATGGACAACGTGAACTATCTGATGATGGGCGAATATATCATCCCGCAGGCGCGTCGGTCCAACATCGAAGACATGATCCCGTCGCCGGTGCCGGTGTTCTGGAACATGACCAAAGCGGCAGAGTGATCTGCCTTGAGAGGCGCGCTGCGATGCGCGCCTCTCACCCCTACGACCGCAAGGAGCCTTCGGCATGTTTTTCTATATCCTCAAGCGCATATTGGCCACGATACCGGTGATGGTGATCGTTGCGATTTTTGTGTTTCTCTTGCTGCGGCTGACGCCCGGTGATCCTGCCGCGATCCTTGCCGGTGATGCTGCCACCCCTGCGCAGCTTGANCGTATCCGTGACAGTCTGGGGCTGAACGACCCGCTGTTGGTGCAGTTCGGCACATGGATGGGCCAGCTGCTGCGCGGTGATCTGGGCACATCGCTGCTGTCGAATACCTCGGTTGCGGGGATGATCGGCGACCGTTTGGGGCCGACGTTGAATATCGCGCTGATGACGATTGTGATCTCGGTCGCTTTGGCCGTGCCGATGGGGGTGATTGCCGCCTGGCGGCACCGGTCCTGGGTGGATTTCCTTGTGATGTCATTTTCGGTGCTCGGCTTTTCCGTGCCGGTCTTTGTCATCGGCTATATCCTGATCCAGATTTTCGCCATCGACCTGAAATGGGTGCCGGTTCAGGGCTATAAATCGCCAACCGATGGCATCGGACCGTTCTTTAGCCGTGCGATCCTGCCGTCACTGACGCTGGCTACGATCTATATCGCGCTGATCGCGCGGATGACGCGGGCGTCGATGCTTGAAGTTCTGGGCGAGGATTATATCCGCACCGCCCGTGCCAAGGGGGTGCGCGAGAATGTCGTGCTGTTCCGCCATGCGCTGCGCAATGCGGCGGTGCCGATCCTGACCATCATCGGCACGGGGTTCGCGCTGCTGATCTCGGGCGTGGTGGTGACTGAAAGCGTGTTCAACATCCCCGGGATCGGGCGGCTGACCGTCGATGCCATTCTGGCGCGCGATTATCCGGTTATTCAGGCGATGATCCTGCTGACTGCGGGCATCTATGTGACGGTCAATCTGTTGATCGACATTTCCTATTCATTCTTCGATCCAAGGATCCGGTACTGATATGACGCAGATCCCAAGCTCTCGGCACAGCGCCTTTCAGGTTGTGACCGGTTTATTCTCTGTCCCCAAAGCGATGCGGATCGGCGTAGGTCCGACGATTGCGGCGGTGATCCTTGTGGCGATTGTCCTCGCGGCGGTGCTGGCCCCTTACTATGTGCCCTATGACCCGCTTGAGATGAATGCGATGGCGCGGCTGAAGCCGCCGTCGGATGACTTCTTGCTGGGCACGGACCCCTACGGGCGCGATATCTTTAGCCGCGTCGTGACGGGGGGGCGCGTGTCGCTGCTGATCGGTGTCGGGGCGGCGGTGGTCAGCGTGGCCGTGGGGCTGCTGATTGGTCTGGTCGCGGGGTATTTCCGGCTGGCCGACAGTATCATCATGCGGATCATGGACAGTCTGATGGCGATCCCGGCGATCCTGCTGGCGATTGCGCTGGTCGCGTTGAACGGGCCGAGCGTGACATCGGTGATCATCGCGATCACCGTGCCGGAGGTGCCCCGCGTCGTGCGGCTGGTCCGGTCGGTGGTGCTGACCGCGCGTGAAGAACCCTATGTCGAGGCGGCGATCGCGCTTGGATCGTCCATGCCCAAGGTCTTGTTGCAGCATCTGATGCCCAACACCTTTGCGCCGCTGATCGTGCAAGGCACCTATATCTGCGCCTCTGCCATTCTGATCGAGGCGATCCTGAGCTTTCTGGGGGCGGGNGTGTCGACCGAGATCCCCACATGGGGGAATATCATGGCCGAGGGGCGGAGCTATTTCCAGATCAAGCCGGGGCTGATCTTCTGGCCGGGNTTGATGCTGTCNNTNTGTATTCTGGCGATCAACCTGTTGGGCGACACGGCCCGNGATATCCTTGATCCACGTATGAAAAAGCGGGAGGTGTGAGATGGAATTCAAGTCCAAAGACTTTACCGATGCCAAACGCGTNCTGAAAATACGCGGGCTGACGGTGGGGCTGGCGGGGCGGCCCAAGGCCGATCCGGTGTTGCGCGGGATCGATCTGGATATCCGCGCNGGCGAGACCCATTGTCTGGTGGGNGAAAGCGGGTCGGGCAAATCTGTCACCTCGCTGACGGCCATGGGGCTGCTGCCCAAGGATGCGCTGGAAATTCAGGGCGGGTCGATTGATCTGGAAGGGATCGAGATCACCCAAGCCAAACCGGCGCAGATGCGGGCCTTGCGGGCGCGGCGGATTGCGATGATCTTTCAGGAACCGATGACCGCGCTGAACCCTGTTTTGCGGGTGGGCGAACAGATCGAGGAAGTGCTGAACATGCACAGCGATCTGTCCCGCACCGAGGCCAAGGCCCGCACCATCGATATGATGGAGCAGGTGCATCTGCCGGATGTGGANCGCATCTATGCCGCTTTCCCGCATCAGCTGTCAGGCGGGCAACGGCAACGNATCATGATCGCCATGGCGTTGATCCTTGACCCTGATCTGTTGATCGCGGACGAGCCGACGACGGCGCTGGATGTGACGACGCAGTTGCAGATCCTCAAGCTGATTTCAGAGATGCAGGAACGCCATGGCACGGCGGTGCTGTTCATCACNCANGACATGGGCGTGGTGGCNGAGATCGCGGATACGGTCAGCGTCATGCAGAAAGGNCGCATCGTNGAAAGCGCGCCGATCCGGCAGTTGTTGACCGCGCCCAGGGAAGACTACACCCGCAAGCTGTTGCAGGCGGTGCCCAACCTTGATCCGCGCGCCCCTCGGGCACCGGCGGAGGCGCGGGATGTGATCACCGTGGACGGGCTAGAGATGACCTATGGCGGGGGCGGTTTCTTTCGCGCCAGCCAAGGGGTGCGGGCGGCGCAGGATGTGAATTTTACCATCCAGCCGGGGCGCACCCTTGGGATCGTGGGCGAAAGCGGGTCGGGGAAATCGACCGTGGCCCGNGCCATCATGCGGCTGATCGANCCTACGGCGGGAAAGGNGACNGTTGCGGGGACCGAGATCGCGCAGCTGTCGCGCCGTCAGTTGCAGCCGCATCGCAAACATTTCCAGATCGTGTTTCAAGACCCTTACCGGTCGCTGAACCCGCGCTGGACCGTGGCGCGCAGCCTGTGCGAGGGGCCGATCAACTTTGGCACCAGCCGCGCCGATGCGATGGAACACGCCGCCGAGCTGATGGAGCTGGTGGATCTGCCGCGCGATGCGCTGGACCGCTATCCGCATCAATTCTCGGGCGGGCAGCGCCAGCGGATCNCCATCGCCCGCGCTGTTGCAATGAAACCCGATCTGCTGGTCGCGGACGAGGCCGTGTCGGCGCTGGATGTCAGCGTGCAGGCGCAGGTGCTTGATCTGCTGGATGAAGTGCAGGAAAAATTCGGCATCGCGATGCTGTTCATCACCCATGACCTGCGGGTCGCGGCGCAAATCTGTGACGAGGTGCTGGTGATGCAGAAAGGCGTTGTCGTCGAACATGGGCCCGCGGGCGAGGTGCTTGCCGCGCCGCGCCACGACTACACCCGCAACCTGATCGAGGCCGCGCCCGGCCGGCATTGGGATTTCGCCAACTTCCGTGCGCTTGACCGCACGCCCCCCGTGACAGGAGCCACCCTATGACCACCATTCCAAAGATCGAATCCTTTGCCAGCGATCTGACCGCGATCCGTCAGGATTTCCACGCCCACCCCGAACTGGGGTTCGAAGAGGTGCGGACCTCGGGCATCGTAGCGGCACAGCTGCGCGCCTATGGGGTGGACGAGGTACACGAGGGCATCGGCGGCACCGGTGTGGTCGGGCTGATCAAGGGGCAGGGGGGTGGCAACCGCCGCGTGGGTCTGCGCGCCGATATGGATGCGCTGCCGATCGAGGAAACCTCGGGCGTGGCCTATGCGTCCACCAATCCGGGGCGGATGCATGCCTGTGGTCACGACGGCCATACCACGATGCTGCTGGGGGCCGCGCGCTATCTGGCCGAGACGCGCGATTTTGACGGCACCGTGGTGCTGATCTTTCAACCCGCCGAAGAAGGTCTGGGCGGTGCGCGCCGCATGATCGCCGAGGGGCTGTTTGAACGCTTCCCCTGTGACGAGATCTACGGGATGCACAACGATCCGAATTCGGAACCCAACGTCGTGTCTGTCACGCCGGGGCCCGCGATGGCGGGGGCGAGCTTTTTCGACATCACGATCAAGGGCACCGGCAGCCACGCCGCCGCGCCGCATCAGTCGAAAGACCCGATCGTTATCGGGTCCGCTTTGGTGCAACAGCTGCAAAGCATCGCCAGCCGCAATATCATCCCTACCAAGCCCATCGTTCTGTCGGTGACCAAGTTCAATGCGGGCTCTGCCTATAACGTGGTGCCCGATACGGCGACGATTGCCGGCACCATCCGCTATTTCCACGACGATGTGTCCCAGCTCGCCGATCAGCGCATCCGCGATATCTGCGCGGGCATGGCGCTGTCTTATGGAGTGGAGATTGACGTGGACCTGCGCAATGTCTTTGACGTGCTGATGAACGACCCCGACCTGACCACTGCCTATGTCGCAGCTGCCGCAGATGTGGTGGGCGCTGACCTGTCGTCAGAATCGACCGAGCAGGCCACGGGATCAGAGGATTTTGCGGATATGTTGAAAGTCGTGCCCGGTGCCTATTGCCGTGTCGGACACGCAGGCAATGTGCCGCTGCATAATCCGGGCTTTGTGCTGGATGACGCGATGCTGCCCGTGGGCGCATCGATCTATGCGCGCATCGTGGAAACACGTCTGCCCAAGGCCTGAAGTTACGCTATCATCAAAAAACGTCTGGCGGTGCCGCAGATCACGGCATCGCACTAGGGAGGAGACCCGACATGACCAATCCGCTTGAGCTGCCGTTTGACACGGAAGAGATGATCGCAGGGCTGCGCCCCTGGATCGAAACCGAAAGCCCGACCTTTGACGCGGGGGCCGTGAACCGGATGATGGATCTGGTGCAGCATGATCTGGCGGCCTTGGGCGCGCGGGTTGAACGGATCCCGGGCCGGATGGGGTTCGGCGACAGCGTCCGCGCCACCATGCCCCACCCCCGCGCGGGTGAGGGGGGTATTCTGCTCTTGGGGCATATGGATACGGTGCACCCTGTAGGCACGTTGCAAAAGCTGCCGTTTCGGCGCGAGGGGGGGCTTTGTTATGGCCCCGGGCTGATGGATATGAAGGGCGGCAATTATGTCTTCCTTGATGCGCTGCGCAAATTGCTGGCCGCCGGGGTCGAAACTCCGCTGCCCGTCACTGTGCTGTTCACGCCGGATGAAGAGGTCGGCACACCGTCGACCCGCGCGCTGATCGAGGCCGAGGCCAAGCGCCATAAATATATCCTTGTGCCCGAACCTGCCTGCCCCGACGGCGGCGCGGTGATCGGGCGCTATGCCATCGCGCGGTTCAACCTGCAAACCCGCGGCAAACCCAGCCACGCGGGATGGGCGCTGAAGGATGGCGTGTCGGCGATTGCCGAGATGGCAAAGCATGTCGCCGTGATCGAAGGCATGACCAGCGACGACTGTACCTTCTCGTTGGGGGTGTTCAACGCGGGCCAATGGGTGAACTGCGTCTCCTCTGTCTGCGACGCCGAAGTTCTGTCGATGGCCAAGACCCAGGAACAACTGGATGCGGGCATCGCCAAGATGATGGCGTTGAACGCGGACCAGGGGAATGTGGTGATGGAGGTCACGCGCGGCGTGACCCGCCCCGTGTGGGAACCGGACCAGCCCGGCACGATGGCGATGCTGGGGGTGGCGCAAGAGATCTCGCGCGAGCTGGGGTTCGAGATGACCGGCCAATCGGCAGGCGGCGGATCGGACGGGAACTTTACCGGCTACCTCGGATTGCCCACGCTCGATTCCATCGGGGTCCGGGGGCAGGGGCTCCATACGCTGAATGAACATATCGAAGTCGACAGTCTGGTAGAGCGCGCAAAGCTGGCCGCGGGGCTTTACTGTCGGCTTGGGGCATAGGGGCCGGAATGGGGGCACAGCGCCAGCAGCACGCGATATCAGCGCGGTTCCGAATAAAATCGAAAAAAACGAAGTTTTTTGAAAAAAGCTGTTGCAGCCCCCAAATCACAGGTCTATAGAGCGTTCTACCGGAGACGCAGAGATGCAGACACGGGGCGCTAGACGGGGACGACGGGTTACGGTTCGGGTCTTACGTAGCGGGAAAATTCTGAGGTAATTGAGGCGGGG
>NZ_NHBI01000012.1:0-72657 GCF_002167505.1 Sulfitobacter sp. TMED3
CGAAATAGGCATCGGCGATCCCCGCCGTTAGCGTTGTTTGGGCAGGGCTTTCGTGCAACGCGGCGACCGCGGCATCGCGGAAGGCATCGGCACCGGGACCGTCGGTGATCACCACCACGCCCGGGTTCGTGCAGAACTGCCCTGCCCCCATCGTCAGCGACGCGGCCCACCCCGCGCCGATCTCTGCGCCACGGGCGGAGGCTGCGGCGGGCAGGACAAAGACCGGATTGATCGACCCCAGCTCGCCAAAAAACGGAATGGGTTCGGGCCGCTGCGCGCATAGATCAAACAGCGCGCGTCCGCCGCGCAGTGATCCGGTAAAGCCGACGGCCTTGATCAACGGATGCTGCACCAGCGCCTGCCCGACCTCTAGCCCGCCCCCCTGGATCAACGAGAATACTCCCGCGGGCATGTCGCAAGCTGTAATGGCGGCGGCAATCGCTGCGGCCACGACCTCTGCCGTGCCGGGGTGCGCGTGGTGCCCCCTGACAACCACCGGACAGCCCGCCGCCAAAGCCGACGCCGTATCCCCGCCTGCCGTCGAGAAAGCGAGCGGGAAGTTCGACGCCCCGAAGACCGCAACAGGACCAATCGGGCGCTGGATCATCCGCAAATCGGATCGCGGCAAAGGCGTGCGATCCGGCAAGGCCGCATCATGGCGCGCGTCCAGAAANCTGCCTTCAAGGATATGCGTCGCGAACATGCGCAGCTGACCGGATGTGCGCCCNGTTTCACCGCGCAAACGCGCGTCNGGCAGGCCGGTTTCCTGGGTGCCNATCAGGGCCAATGTGTCGATACGGGCGTCAA
Organism: Sulfitobacter sp. TMED3; assembly: GCF_002167505.1. NCBI lineage: Bacteria > Pseudomonadati > Pseudomonadota > Alphaproteobacteria > Rhodobacterales > Roseobacteraceae > Sulfitobacter > Sulfitobacter sp. TMED3. The sequence goes on from NZ_NHBI01000012.1 coordinate 808, forward strand.
CCTCGTCCGCGATCGCATTCAGGAAGGCCGCGCGATCCTGCGCAGTGGTGGCGCTGTAGGCGTCAAACGCATCCTCGGCAGCCTGCGCGGCGCGGTCTACCAGATCAACGGTGCCGGCGGCGAAAATCCGTGGCTCCCCGTCGGCGGGGTCGGATGAAAATTGTTCTGCCGCGCCGGTCCATTCGCCTGCGATCAGGTGTTTGCCCATCAGTTCCATGCTGCGCTTCCTTTAGCTTCTGTCAAAAATCCGGCGGCCACGTGCATCCGCAGCCGCCGGTCGTGTCGTTGTCAGGAAAACAGCATGCCGCCGTTGATATCGACGTTGGCACCTGTGATGAACGCCGCATCATCCGAGGCAAGGAACACCGCCAGCTTTGCCACATCTTCCGAAGTCCCCTCGCGTTTCACGGGCGAGACATTGGCCACATGGGTGCGCACTTCGGGTTTGGTAAAGATGTTGTGGAAATCGGTATCGATCATCCCCGGACAAAGCGAATTCACGCGGATTTTCGGACCAAGCTCTTTCGCCAGACCCCGCGTCAGCGTCATCAGCGCCCCCTTGGATGCGCCGTAAGCCGAGGCACCGGGCCCGCCGCCATCGCGACCGGCCTGCGACGCGAGCCCGACAATCGACGACCCTTCGGTCATATGGGGCAGACATTCACGCACCATCAGCACAAAGGATGTCAGGTTCACGTCCATGACCGACTGCCAGTGATCCAGCGTCATCTCCGACATGGTGACCCGCGCGACCAGCCCGCCCGTGACGTGGACCAGCGTATCGACCTGTCCGAATTCCTTGACGGTCTTTTCTACCAACGCGGCAACATCGGCCTCTTTGGTCATATCGCCCTGCAGCGCGAAGGCATTGCCGCCCGCCGCCTTGATTTCGGCGACGGCGCTGTCGGCCCCTTCAGAGCTTGCCATATAGTTGATCGCCACATTCGCGCCCCGCGCCGCGAGCTCAAGCACGCAGGCGCGGCCGATATCGCGGCCACCGCCGGTTACAATTGCGGTTTTCCCTTTGAGGTCCATGATCGTCTCCTGAATATAAAATTCTGCGGAGGAACCTGACCGAGCAGTGCTCTCCGCGTCTCCCTTCGATGCACAATGGGGTTCAAGGGCGGCGATGCACGCCCAACAACTGCATTATCCGTCCCCTTGCTTAGGGCAAACCTCAGGGCGCGACAATACAAATTATTACAAATATNGAGATTGGTAAGTCGAGAAGGTNTTTGACCCCAGCGGAAAAGNCCGAAAAAACAGTAGAATATNCGTNNTATCANGCACAAAACNCGATGAAAATCGCTGCGGNCTACGGCANNCCTCTCACCCAAATCTGTTGACAACATCCAATAATAGTTACAAATTATTACATCTGATTAAAGCCGGGGGGAGGCATACCAATGGACACCACAGNAGACGCATCACAGGGTTGGATGACCTCGGGCCCCGGCGCGCAGCGGCGCATCTTGTGTCAGGACAAAGCGCTGATGATGGTAGAGTTCANGTTCGAAAAGGACGGCGTCGGCGTGCCCCATTCGCATCCCCATGTGCAGACGACCTTCGTGTCCTCTGGCCAGTTCGAATTCACCGTTGGGGGCGACACGCAGATCCTGAACCCCGGCGATGCGTTGATCATCCCGTCGAACGTCGAACANTCCTGCCTGTGCTTGCANGCGGGGAAACTGCTCGACAGTTTTGCACCGCGGCGGGATGATTTCATGGCGGCCCACGGGCTACCGCTNGAGTAAGCGGTTAGCCTTCGAACACACGGTTCTTTGCATTCTCGACATGGGCGCGCATGGCGGCGCGGGCTTCGGCCTGATCCCGCGCGATGATCGCGGCGAGGATGCGGCGGTGTTCTTGCTGGACAAGCTCCATCCGCTCGCGCGGTTTGCTGAGCGACAGGTTCCGCGTCAGGTTNAGGCCNGTCAGGATGTTCGACTTCATCGAGGTGCGCGCAGTTGCGAAATACTGGTTGCCGGACGCCTCGCAGATCGCCTGATGAAAGGCCTCGTCTGCTTCGACGCCCAACTCCCCTTCGCGAATNCAGCGGTCCAGNTCCTTGAAATGCGCGCGCAGCTTGGCCAGATCNGCNTCNGTATGNCGCACGGCGGCAAGGAACGCCGCCTCCCCCTCGATCGCGGCGCGGAATTCGAAGGTGCGCTGGATATCGGCGATGGACCCCACGGGCGCAAAGGTCAGCACCGCCGTATCGGGGCGGCGCTGCACGAATGACCCTGACCCCTGCCGCGACACGACCACGCCGTCTTCGCGCAGCTGCTTGAGCGCCTGACGCAGCACCGGCCGGGACACCTCCAGCATCTCGCTCATGGCGTGTTCCGTCGGNAGCTTATCCCCGACGGCNGTCTCCCCGCTGGAAATCATCGCGAGGATTTTCTCGTAAGCGTGATCCGCGAGCGTGCGTTCCTTGGCGGGCTTGCCCATGGCGGAACGGCTCGCATCTGCGCCTGCTACCGGTTGTTTTGTTCCCGCCATGCTTTGAATTCGTCCTTCGTTGCCGGATCTGTCGGTGGGTAAAGCCCAAAAATCGAAGCACCATTTTGCACCATTTCCAGAACGAAGTCTTCGAAAACGGTCATCTCTTCGGTTTCTGACGCTATTTCTGCCACCAGATGCTTGGGGATGCAAACGACGCCTTCATTGTCGCCCACGATAATATCACCCGGAAAGACGGAAACACCGCCACATGCGATAGGNTCATTGATCGCGACGGCGTGGTGTTTGGTCAGGTTTGTCGGCGCACTGGGGCGGGTGTGATAGGCGGGCATCTCGAGCGCCGAAATCTCGGGCGTGTCGCGGAACCCCCCGTCGGTGACGATCCCCTTGCAGCCGCGCTTCATCAATCGGGTGGCCAGAATACACCCCGCCGANGCCGCCGTTGAATCGCGCCGCGAGTCGATCATGAAGACGGACCCGGGGGGGCATTCCTCTACGCCCTTGCGCTGCGGGTTGGCACGATCCGCGAAAGACTCTAGCCCGTCCAGATCCTCGCGCGCGGGAATATAGCGCAGGGTNTAGGCCGGCCCGACCATATTCGGNCCGGGGTTCATACGGTACGGCCCCTGAATAAAGACGTTACGAAAGCCGCGCTTGAACAATGCGGTGGTCAGCGTTGCCGTGCTGACATGCATGAGCTTTTCAAGGAGTTCTGGCGTCGGTTCAGTCATGGTGAANACTTTCTANTATGGTATTTCGGGCGTTTTGAAAGGCGTGNAAAAGGTCGGCTCATTCNAGCAATGAGGGTAGGAACAGCGACACCGCAGGGACATATGTGACCAGCAAGAGCGCCATCAGAATGGCCAGGTAGAAGGGCCATATGGTCCTGAGCGTTTCCTCGATCTTGACCCTGCCGACGGCACAGCCCACGAACAGACAGGTGCCAACGGGGGGCGTGCACAGACCAAGCCCGAGGTTGACCAGCAGCATGATCCCGAACTGGGTGGGGTCCATGCCAAGATCGCGTACAATGGGCAGGAAGATCGGGGTGCAGATCAGGATCAGCGCGGCCATATCCATGATCATCCCCAGCACCAGCAGCATGATGTTGATCATCAGCAGAACGGCGATCTTTTCTTCCGAGATGCCAAGCATGAAGCTGCTCAGCTTTTCGGGCACCTGATACAGCGCCAGAAGATAGGCNAATGAACTGGCAAAACCGATCAGCACCATGACCATCGCGGTTGTGCGCACGGCAGAGACGACGGCGGTCTTGAACCCGTTCCAGTCAAGGCTGCGATAGACGAAATAGGTCAGCAGCAGCGCATAGATCGCGCCGAAGGCACCGGATTCAGTCACNGTGAANATACCCGACAGCACCCCGCCTACGATAATNACAGCCGTCACCAGACCCGGCAGCGCATGCAGCGATGCAACGCCGACCGCACGCCAGCCGGGGAAGGGTTCCGCCGGATAGTTGCGTTTGATCGCAATGACATAGGCCGCCACCGCAAGGCACAGACACATCAGCATGCCGGGCACCACCCCCGCGAGGAACAGCTTCGAGATCGAGATCCCCCCGCCTGCGGCCACCGCAAAGATAATCATGTTGTGGCTGGGCGGGATGACGATGCCTGCAATCGATGATGTAACGGTCACGTTCACCGCGTAATCGGAATGATAGCCCCGTTCCTTCATGACAGGGATCAGAATAGACCCGAGCGCCGAGATATCAGCCACAGCCGATCCCGAAATCCCGCCGAACAACATGCTGGAAAAGATGTTCACCGATGCCAGACCGCCGCGCACGTGACCCACAAGGGCCGAGGCGAACTTGACCAGACGCATGGCGATACCGCCGTGCAGCATCAGCTCGCCTGCGAAAACGAAGAACGGGATCGCCAGCAGCGAGAAGACAGAGATGCCGGAAACCGACCGTTGAAAGGTGATCAGCAGCGGAAAACCTTCGTACCAAAAGGCGGTCAGGGCTGCGATACCCATTGCAAAGGCGACGGGGATACCGATCACGACGGAGACACCGAAAATGCCAAGAAGGATTGTCAGACCCATGATTAAAACAGACCTTTTTCATGATAGGGGATACCGCGCAGAAGACAGGCGATCCGAAACACCGCGCGCAGTCCGGCAAATANAAAGACAAGCCCGCCGCACATCGCAGCCGACAAGGACCGGAANCTNTCNGGGATGTTCAGCATGGGGAGCATTGTGCTCCACCCGAATTTCACCAGTTCAATACTTGCGACCAGCATGATCAGGCCAAAACCGGCAAGGACGATATCAATGACGAGCTTCAGGAAATTACTGACCCGCCAGCCCATCATGTCGCGNAANAGCGTCACCCCGAGATGNGTGTTNTCNTGGATCCCGACCGCCGCGCCCAGATAGGTCACATAGCAGATCAGCAAAAGCGCCAGCTGTTCGACCCATGTCGGTGTGACGTTCAAGACATAGCGCCCGAACACCAGCCAGCCAAAGGTCGCGATCAGCACGACGATGGCGATAGAGGCCGCGAGCATGCAAAGAAAACTCAGCCCGTCGAGCGCACGCTCGGTATGCTTCATCCAGAGGGGTGCGTGTTCCACGGCCCTATTCCTTTGTGAGAGAAGGGGTGCGCCCCGTTGCAACNGGGCGCANGATTGTCCNGCCGCGCTGATCAGTCAGCGTTNCGGAACAGATTGACGAGATCCGTCATCTCTGGATTGGCCGCCAGATANTTTTCGTANACNGGCACCATCGCTTCCTGGAACGCCGATTTGTCGGCGATCTCGTTCACTTCGACGCCACCGTCCATGATGATCTTCATCGACGCCGCCTCGCGTTCGCCCCANAGNTTNCGCTGCAGATCGGTGGAGTTTTTACCNGCGGTTTTCACGATTTCCTGCTGNTCTGGTGTCAGACCGTCAAAGGTCTTNTTGCTCATGCACAGNCATTCGGGAATGATCAGGTGCTGGGTCAACGAATAGTATTTCGCGACCTCGAAGTGGCTGGTGGATTCATAGGAGGGCGGGTTGTTCTCTGCCCCGTCCACAACGCCGGTCTTGATCGATTGGTAGACTTCCGCAAAAGCCATCGGGGTGGCGTTGCCGCCCATGGATTCGATCATGCCGACGAACAGGTCGTTGTTCATCACGCGCACTTTCATGCCTTGCACGTCTTCGGGCGTATTGATCGGCTTGACCGAGTTATAGAAAGACCGCGCGCCGGCGTCATAGTAGCCAAGGGCGACGATCCCCTTTTCCTCTAGCGCTTTCCCAAGTGCGGCCCCGGGTTCGCCGTCCATCAGCTCATACATCTGTGGCACGCTTTTGAANACGAAGGGCAAGGACACGACGTTGGTNGCAGGCACGGCCTGACCCATCGGCCCAAGGCTGAAGACGCCAAAATCCATGATCCCGAGACGCAGCTGTTCAATCGCATCGGGCTGCGAGCCCAGAACGCCAGCGTGGAACACCTTGCCCTTGATCTCGCCCCCTGTCTTTTCGGTAACCTCTTCCATGAAGGCTTCCATACCGTGCGATACGGGGTAATCCTCGACGTGGATATTCCAGCCGCGCCAGTCCTTTGCCTGCGCCGTTACCGGCATGACAGCCAGCGTCGATGCCGCGGCAATCGCAAAGGCACCACGGGTGATGATTTTATTCAGTTTCATATTTGTTTCCTCCCAAAGACAAATTATTGCAAAAGTGATCACATGACTTACAAATATTTACAAGTACTATTTTTCGAGTTTTAATGGGGACGTGCCTGACCCTGTCGTTTTGATCTTCACTGCGCCGACCCAAATATTTAGATTTTAAAAGGGATTAAGGTCTGCGAAGAGACGACTAAGGCGACGGAAATTTCGCCCCTGCTGCACGGGCGGGTCAACACATAGGAAGAGGTAGATACATGACAAATTCGCATTCCAACCAGACAACCAAACTACAGGCGGGCACCGCCTTCCCCGTGTTCGAGGTGCCTAAATTCGGCGGCGGCACCATGACGGTGGGCGGCGCGACCGACGGCTGGACACTGCTTATCGTATACCGTGGCAAGCATTGCGGACGCTGCAAGACCTACCTGGGCAAGCTGGAACACAGCTATGCAAAGTGGGAAGACGCGGGTTTTGCGGTGAAATGCGTCTCGGCCGACCCGCTGGAGAAAGTCAGCGATGATGTCGCGCGCTTCGGGTGGACCTTCGACATCGGCTACGACCTGCAAGAGAGTGACATGCGCGCCATGGGGCTTTACGTCAGCGACCCGCTGTCTTCGCAGGAAACCGACCGTCGCTTTGCAGAGCCCGGTATTTTCTGCCTGCGCCCCGACGGTACGACGCAGATCATAGCCATCTCTAACGGCCCGGCGGCGCGCCCCGATCTGGATGAACTTCTCGACGGGATGATATTCACGATCAACAACGACAAACCTGTCCGCGGGAACGCCTAAACCCGACCTGATCCTACCAACCGCAAGACAGCCAAAAGGAGCACCCCGATACAACACAACGCCTCCCGCTACGCGACAGACCCGGGTTCAGCCAAACCGCTGGATACAGCGGGCCTGCGCGAACGGGCACCGATCCAGCGGGTGCTCGCAAACTTTATCAAAAGTTATTTTGTCACGCGGGAATAAACCGCACCCCTCGGACGTCACTTGGTCATAGAGCCTTTGCCCACCATGCAGAGCAAAGGCCCGGAACCACGGGAGGAAGACATGAAAGTCATTGAAAACGTTAAGCGTCGGCACTTTTTGATCGGATCGGCAGGCACGATGGCAGCCGTCGCGGTCGGGGCACCGGCTTTGGCACAATCAGGCGGAGAGCCTTTGCCGGATTACGTCGCCTGGAAAGACGCCGAGGACATGATCGTCCATTCCAAGCAGACGCTCGAGACGAAACGCGCCGCACAGGGGTCAGAGCTGATCACCCCCACAACCGAACTTTACATCCGCAACAACTTGCCCGCCCCCTCGGACAAGATCGTTGCCGATCGCGATGCCTGGGAGGTCGAGATTGACGGTGTTGCAAACCCCGGCAAGATGACCGTCGGTGCGTTGAAAACGCTTGGCGTCGAAACGGTCGTCTGCGTGCTGCAATGCTCGGGCAACGGGCGCGCTTTCTTCGATCACGAGACGAGCGGGTCGCAATGGTCTGTCGGGGCGGCGGGCAATGTCGTGTGGACAGGCGTGCCCGTGCGCGCCGTTATTGACGCAATGGGCGGTGCCGATGCGGATGCCGTGTATCTGACCGGCACCGGCGGAGAGGATATTCCCCAAGGGCTGCCGCCTGAATCGATCCAGGTTGAACGCTCTGTCCCCAAGGCTGCGATGGATCGCGCGATCCTCGCTTGGGAGATGAACGGCGAACCGGTGCCGCTGGCGCACGGTGGCCCCTTGCGGCTGATTGTCCCGGGCTACTACGGGGTCAACAATATCAAGTATCTCAAACGGTTGGCCCTGACGGTCGAGGAATCGCCCAATAAGATCCAGCAGACCGGCTATCGCGTCCGCCCCGTCGGCGAAAAAGGTGATCCCTCGCAACCCTCCATGTACGAGATGTCGGTGAAATCATGGATCACCGGGCCGCTGGTGGATGCCGCAACGGGCAAGGTGCAGATCCACGGCGTCGCCATGGGCGGTGTCAGCGGGCTGGAGAAAGTCGAAGTGTCCACCGACGGCGGGCAGAATTGGGCCGATGCGCAGTTTCTGGGCCCTGACCTGGGCCCCTACGCGTGGCGACCCTTTGTGCTGATCACCGATCTGACGGAAGGCACGCATATGCTGGCCAGCCGGGCAACCAATGCCGCAGGCGACGCCCAGCCAGAGAACTTTCCGCCAAACGAACGCGGTTATGGCAACAACGGATGGCGGGCACATGCCGTCGACGTGACTGTCAGCTGACCCCAAAGACCGGCGGCCTTGGCCGTCGGTCCGACCCTTACCCGGAGACATTGAAATGACCCCATCCCTGACGCCGCGCCTTGGCGGTGCCCTTTTCCTTGCGCTGATCGGCAGCGCAGCAGCAGCCGACGCCTCTCTTGACGCCGGGCGCGCCCTTTTCAACGAGACAGCGCAGCCGCAATGTGCCCTTTGTCACAGCTTGAAAGATGCAGGTGCCGAAGGCGAGATCGGCCCGAACCTTGACGACTTCAAGCCCACCGTCGAACAGGTCCGTGCCGCCGTGACAAGCGGGATCGGCATTATGCCCGGCTTTGCCGAAACGCTGACTGACGCAGAGATCGAAACGATATCGACCTATGTGGCGACGGTCGCGGACGGATCAGACGCCGCGGCCCAAAGCGACGCCAGCGCGCCGACCGAAGACGCCACCGCAGCAGAGCCGGAAACCTCCGGTGCCGAGATTCTGGCGCAAGGCGACCCCGCCGCGGGCGAGAAGGTGTTCAGGAAGTGCAAAGCCTGTCACACGGTCGAAGAAGATGGCCCAAACCGCGTCGGGCCAAATCTTTATGGGATCGTCGGTGCCTCTGTCGCGGCGGTGGACGGGTTCCGCTATTCCGGCGCGCTGACCGACCATGGCGGCGACTGGACACCCGACCGGCTTGCGACTTTCCTCGCCAACCCCCGCAAGGCCGTGCCCGGCACCAAGATGAGCTTTGCCGGGCTGCGCAAGTCGGAAGATCAGGCCGATGTGATCGCCTATCTCGCCAGTTTGTCAGACGCCGACTGACCTAACCGACGCAAGGCCGCGCCGAACGAACCGTCTTTGAAAGTGCTGCCATCGCGCTTTCAGAGGCGCGTTCGCGCGTTTCGAGCCTAAGATAGCGGGCAATGGCATCGAACCGGGTGCGGTCCATCCCCGTCGCGACGATAATATGGCGCTGTTGGTCCCGTGAGCCCCAGCTCGCGATCTGCTTTTCTGACGTGCTCTTACCCTCTGGCAGGGCAAACCCGCCGCGCATGTAGGTCAGGCGACATCCATTCTGGCCCGCATAATGCATGATATCGCCCTCCTCTGCCACGCGGGACGCAACGGCTGTCAGGTTCGCGCCCCCAAGATCCGGCACACCCGCCAGCCCACCCCCCGCCACGGGACGCAGATCGCCAGAGCCTAGATCATAGGTCTGTGCTGCAAGTTCGGTGTGAATGTCGAAAGCCGTAGGGGAGGCGACGAAGCCAGTCCCGAACACCATCGCCAAAGCCACCACTGCGGCGACAGCGCCGCCCCAGAGCCAACGTCGCGGGTGCCGGTTGCTGTTTGCAGCCCTCGTTTGCGGCGTAGCGTCTGGATATTCCAGCACCGGACGCATCAACGCCAAACCGCGCGAAACGCGCCGCACATCCTCAAGCGCCGCAGCCAGCGCGGGTTCGGCTGCCAACCGCGTCTCTAAGGCGCGCATTTCCGACGCGCTCAGCGCGCCATCATGGTAGGCGTTGACCTGTTCCCAGTCTTTGTCGTTCAGCTCGCTCATGTCTTCCGCGTCACTTCCTGTTTTGCCGTTCCGGCCCCATCGACCACGTCCAGCAACGCCCGACGTGCCCGGCTGATCCGGCTCATCACCGTGCCGTTTGGCACATCCATCACTTTCGCCGCCTCGGCGTATTTCAGGCCCATAATGTCCACAAGGCACAGCACCTCGCGGGTCTCGGGCGGCAGCTTCTCGAACGCCAGCCGGATCAATACATCCCGCGCGGTATCCGGTCCGCCTGCTTCATCAGATAGACGTTTCTCCTCCGCCGAATATTCACGGCGCACGCGCCTTTTTCTCAGCTCGTCATAATGCAGGTTGCGAATGACGCGGAACATCCACGGGCGCAATTCCTCCAGCAGTTCGGGTCTGCGATCAGACCGCAACCCCCGCTCCACCGCGTCCTGCACCAGATCCTCTGCCGCGTCGCGCGATTGGCTGATGGCCGTGGCATAGGCCCTCAACTCAGGCAAAAGAATCTCGATAAGGGTACGCTGCGCCATATCAATCCGTACCGCGTTTTCAGACCGGATCAAAGCCAACACAGACCGCTGTCGGCATTCTTCGTGCGGGATCGGGCGTAGCGGTTGCGTCGAGAATATCCGTGATGCTTGCCGGAAAAATCGCAGCCCGCGCGGCTGACTCTGAAACGGTAGTCAGGTGGCTTCACCGGCTGGGTTTAAGCCGTGACGTTATTTAACATAACGTTGATTAAAAATTTCTAACTCGCAGACAATCGTCCCACCCGCATCAACGTGACAGACCGCGAGACCCACAAAACAAAAAAAAACCGCAGCATTTCCGCCGCGGTTTCTTCATCTAACGTCTGACCCTATTCAGGCGATGGCTGCCTTGATCTGGTCGGCGAGCGACATGGGATCAAAGGGTTTGCTGATCACCTCTGTCGCGCCGATGCCGCGCAGTTCTTCCAGTTCGTTCGGCTGCGCACGGGCGGTCATGAAGATCGCGGGCACATTCGCGAAATCCGGATTCTCGCGCAGTTTCTCAAGCGTTTGACGACCGGTCATGCCGGGCATCATCATATCCAGCAAAAACACGTCGGGGATATAGTCCAGCGTCTTTTCAAGCGCCTGTTCGCCGCAATCGCATTGCTCAACCACGAAATCACCCGACAGTTCGAGTGACATTTTGGCGATTTCGCGAATATCGGCGTCGTCTTCTACGTGAAGCAATTTAATCATACGGGACTCTTATCCAACGTTCTCTAGTCTTTCAAAATCATTCTCTGGCCCAGAATGGCGCGTTTTGACAGGTAAAGTGAAGGTGAAAGTTGTCCCCCGCCCTTCTTTACTGACAAAATCGATCGTACCACCCAAACCTTCAACAATTGCTTTACAGATGCTCAGCCCCAAACCGGTACCGCCTTTGGTCGCCCGGTCGGAATTCGCCATATCTGCAAACCGCTGAAAGATCTTATGCTGGTCTTCGGGCGCAATGCCCATACCCTCATCGCGTACAGACACACATACGTTTTCGGGCGTTTTTTCGACGGAGATCTCCACCGTGCCGCCCGGCTTGGAAAACTTCGCAGCATTCGACATCAAGTTGGTTAAAACTTGAATGATACGGTTGGCGTCGGTCTCGATATAGGTGGGCGTATCCACCCCGTGGCATTTGATCTGCAAGCCGAACCGCTGATGCGCGGTCGCATTGGCGCGCAGGGATTCGGCCACCAGTTCTGACAGGTCGGCGGTTTCCAGTTCGAAATCCAGACGCCCGGAGGAGATCTTCTCCATATCCAGAATGTCGTTGATGATCAGCACCAGACGATCGGCATTGCGATGCGCGATCTCCAGCAGGCCCTCGGCCTTGGGCGGCAGCTGCCCCGCGGCTTTCGACAACAGCAGCCCCATCGACCCTTTGATCGAGGTCAAGGGCGACCGAAGTTCGTGGCTGACCATAGAGATAAAATCCGCCTGCAGACGCTCTTGTTCAAGCCGTTCGGTGACGTCGTGCAGCATGATCAGCAGACGCCCGTCGACTGTCCCCTTGTTGAGCCACTTGATCGACCCTTCAAAGTTCGTGCCCGATATCGTTGCGCTGAACGTCATATAGGTGTCGCCGATATCCATCATCCGTAGACAGGCGTCGAGCACATCCTCGCAGCCGCGCTCGGCCGCCATATCGCGCACCGTTTGCCCGTTCTTGGGCCGTGTCGACCAGCCGAACCGCGCCTTGGCGGCAAGGTTCATATAGCGCAACTCAAGGTTGTCTTCGGACACGATCCAGATGTCGTCGCGCAGCTCGTGCAAGGTCATCGCCGTGTCGCGCCGCGCGATCAGCTTGGTGGTAGAGGTGATGTCCGTCCGCGCCGAGATCGACCCGATCCAGCGGCCATTCGCATCCAGCAACGGGGTCACTGTCGTCTGTGTCACGCAGGTGGACCCGTCGCGATTGCGCAGCGTCGTTTCACCCTGCCAGCTTTTGCCCTGCCGCAGCAGATCGCGGATTTCAGTGGCGGTGGTTCTATTGTCCTTGGAATACAGCATCGCGACCGGTTTGCCGATCAGCTCTTGGCGGGTATAGCCGGTTGCCTCTAGCAACAGGTCGTTCACCTCGACCAACAGGTTATCGGTATCGACCACGTTTACCATCGTGTGCATCTTTAGAACACGCAGCTGTTGGGCAACGCTGTCATCAACCGTCGCACGCGCCGGCGTGGCCCGCACATTCGCGGCGATCAGCGGCACCAGACTTGCAATGGCGATGGCCCCGATAACCGGAACGGTTTGCGCCGGTGCGCCCGACAGCAGCGCCGAGGTCGCGGCGTACCACCCCCCAGCCAAGGCCGACCCGGCGGCGAAACCGGTGGCAATATGGCGCTTCTTTCCGTTCCAAGACATATCGCGTCCTTACTTACAAAAAGAAGGCACCATCCCTAGCCAAGCACCCTCTCCATCCCTTGCGCCATCATAGACAAAAGTATCTAGACATTTTTAAGGCGATTTTTAGCAACTTTAGACACAACCATAAGGAGATCAACTCGCTCTTTGTGTCGGACCTACAATACTTTCGATAATGTGGTTCAGATCGGTCTGTGACTTCACCAGATGGGTGCCCACCCGACTATCCCTCGCGCGCGCCGCGTCAGAGGTCAGCCCGACCACCCGCGCCGTTGGCTGAAGCTCAGCGATATCGTCCAGGACGGCAGCGGCGTCGCCATCTGGCACGGTCCAGTCAAGGATGATCACATCCAGCGGCCCCGCGCTCAGCGCATCGTGGACCTCGTTCAGCCGCGTGACGTTTTGCACATCGGCAAAGGGTCTCAGCCCTTCGCGCAGCACCTCTGCAAATTCTTCGTCATCCTCAAGGTGCAACACCCTAAGGTTGTCCTTCGTGCCGTCGATCACTTCGAACGTGCGGGCATCGGGCAGCACGTCATACCCTTCGGCATCGGTGGCCAGCGGGCAGGTGAACCAGAAAATCGTGGTCCCGCTCGGCTTGCTTTCAAAGCCGATGTTGCCGCCCTGACGCCAGACGATCTGTCGCGTGATATTCAGCCCAAGGCCCGTCCCGCCCTTGGCCCGCGTGTCCGATCCATCGGCCTGAGAGAACGCCTGAAAAATCCGGTTCTTGAAATTCTCGGGCACACCGGGGCCGAAGTTCTGAACGTAAACAATCGCCATGTCGCCAATCGTCTCGGCCTTGATCGTGACGTCGGTGCCTTCGGACGAGTACTTGCACGCATTCGACATCAGGTTCGCCAGCACTTGCATCATCCGTGACCAATCGGCGGTTACATTGATGTCGGTGTCGGGCAGATCCATCACCAGTTTGGTGTTATGGGTGACGGCAAAGGGCATCATCTCTTGCACGGCCGAAGAGATGACCTCGTTCAGGCTCATCGGGCTGAGGTCAAAGTCGATCTTGCCCGACGATATCTTTTCGAGGTCGAGAATATCGTTCACGATGGTGGTCAGACGGTCGGCGTTGTTGCGCGCGATCTCGATCAGGCGCAGCGCCGAGGCCGGCATGGTGTCACGCGCCGACATCTCGATCAGGCCAAGCGCCCCCTTGATAGAGGTCAGCGGCGTGCGCAATTCATGGCTGACGGTGGACACGAATTCATTCTTGATCTCATCGATCTTCTTCTGGTCGGTGATATCGTTGACCTGCGCGATAAAGACATAAGCCCCTTCGTTTTTGTCGAAGGTCCATGTGATGTTAAACAGCCCCCACCGCTGGCCGCCGTCCTTGTGCAGGATCGGATGTTCGCCGCGGTAAACCTCGTTCGATCCGCTTTCGGTGAACTTGGTCACGATATCACGCATCAGCTTCACATCGTCCTCGGGGATGATCTGCGCAAGGTTGAACCGGTCGGTCATTACCTTTTGCGAATATCCCGTCAGCTCGCACATCGCGTTGTTCACGCTGGTGAACTGTCCGTTGCTGTTCAGGGTCGCCATGCCAACGGGGGCCGCGTCCAGCACAGTGCGGAATCGCTTCTCGCTCGCCTCAAGCGCGTTGCGGGCGTGACGCAGCGCGGTAATGTCGCTTTGCGTCCCAACCATCCGTATCGCCGACCCGTCGTCGGCGCGGTCCACGACCACGGCATCCGACCGCATCCAGCGCCAGCTTTCGCCGAACTGCATCCGGTATTCGGTCCGCGACCGTTCTGCCTTGCCGGTGATACAATCCTGATCCGCCTCGATCAGACGGGGCAGATCGTCGGGGTGGATACGGCTCAGGAACTCTTCCTGCGTATCCTCGACTTCCGGACCGACATCCATGATCTTGCGCCACGTCGGCGAGACCACCGATGTGCCCGACATCAGGTCGATCTCGAACACGCCAATTTCCGACCCCGCGAGAGCATGGTCATAGCGCTCCTTGATCCCGGCCAGTTCCCCGACGGCCCCGACCTCGACCGACACATCCCGCACAATGGCGGTGATGCGTTGGACGCCATTCAGCGTTTCCCATTCGTTATAATGTAGATCGAGGTGCAGCGTGGATCCGTCCTGTTTGGTGCCCGTGGCGTTATAGCCTGCCTCTGCGGGCAGCCACCCCGCCTCTGTCACGAATTTCGTCAGGGGCAACCCGCCCATCCCGTCTTCATGCTTGTCGAAAATCTCGAGCGCGGCGTGGTTGGCAAACAGGATCTCGCGGCGTTCATCCAGAATGAAGATGCCCACGACACTGTTCTCGATGATCGACCGGTTTTCCTCTTCGCGGGCGCTGATCTGCTGTTCGCGCAGCGCGGCCACCTCGGCCAGAGAATCCCCGCGTTGGCGAATGGCGCGCAGCACCACGATCAGCATCGCGGTCAGGGCAATCCCTGCGATCAACGCAAGCAGCGGCGTGCCACCGGGGAACAACGCCTCGAACAAGGGGGTGCTTTCATATTGGACGGTCCAGGTCCGCCCGAAGAATTCGGTGGTATAGACCTCACTATACTTACCCGCCGCATGTTCGTGATCCTGACTGGCATAGATCAGAGCCTCGGGGTCGGTCGTGTCGCCGTCAAAGACGTGGAAATCATACACATTGTTCTGGTTCGGCGTCAGATCCTGCAACAGGTTGCGGCCGATGAACGGCGCATAGACCCAGCCGCGAAACGTCCCCTCGCGCGGGCCGGAGGCATAGAACAGCGGCCGCAGCAGCAAGAACCCCGGTTCCTTCATCGCGTCCTGCACCAGCAGGATGCGCGGTGTCAGCTGCGGGGTGTTGGTTTCTCGCGCCCGATCCGCCGCCTCGCGCCGCCCTTTTTCAAAGCTGATGTCCAGCCCGACTGCTTCCTTGTTGGGCAGCACGGGCGCGATATATTTGATCACATATTTCTGGTCATGGTTCGTTTCTGGCCTGATCTCGAACCCCGGCGTCCCATTGGCGCGCATATCGCCGACGAAAGCATCCTCGTCCACCTTGGCCACGGGCTCGATAAACCCGATCCCGTTGATGCCGGGCAGGTAGTTTTCTAAATCCAGGCTTTCGACAAAGATCTCGAAATCGTCGTATTCGATATTCTCCGCCGATTGCATCATCCCTGCGGCGCCGTTCAGACTTTGCAGATAGATATTCATCCGACGATCCAGCGCCTGAAGCCCATCCTCGGTGATGCGGGCGAATTCGGCCTTGGCCGCGGCGCGGTTCATCCGCGCGCCTTCAGCGTAGATCCCGAAGGTCACGAGAAGGCAGACAACGACCAAAATCAAATCTAAGCGCTTGAACAAAACTATACTCTCACATTTCGCAAAACTGAAAAGCGCCTAATCGATGAAAGCCACCCGCTGATCATGTTACCGGCATCCCTCACTTATAAGTAGCACCGGTTTCCCTGCCAACGTTAATTATTACTTGCGCACAGGATTAAGACAGAAACCTCAACAGAATCTAAAGACACCCCAACTCAGGGTTGTTAATCATACGGGATGCACAATCATAGCACGGAAGTCGTTGACGTTCGTCAGCGTCGGTCCCGTCACCACCTGACCGCCGATCCGGCCAAAGAAACCGTGGGCGTCATTTACCGCTAACGCCGATTCTGCGTCGAGGCGCGCGGCACCCGCCCGCGCCAATGTGTCGGGCCCGATGATCGCCCCTGCGACCTCTGCCGCGCCGTCGACGCCGTCGGTATCGCAGGCCAACCCCCAGATACCCCCCGCCCCGTTCAGGGCCAGCATCAGCGCCAAGGCATATTCCGCATTCGGTCCACCAACGCCATCCCCGCGCCGCGTGACCGTCAGCTCGCCGCCCGACAGGATAACAATCGGCGCATCGCCGGGGTGGAGACGCGCCTGTTCTTGCAGGGCCAAGGCGGCATGGGCGCGGGCGACCTCGCGGGCCTCGCCCTCTAGGTCATTGCCCAGACGGATCACGCGAAACCCCTCTGCCTCGGCCAAAGCCTGTGCCGCATCCAGCGATTGCTTGGGGGCCGCATAAATCCGGTTCATCACACGCGACAGCCGCGCATCATCCGGCGGCACGACCTGCGACCCCGCAGCCAGCGCCCGCGTGACCGAAGCCGGAACCGCCACGCCCCACTGCGTCAAGATCGCCTGCGCATCGCGCGAGGTGGAGGCATCGCCCACTGTGGGGCCCGACCCGATCATCGCCATATCATCCCCCGGCACATCCGAGATCATCAACGTATGCATCGCCGCCGGATAGGCCGCCGACGCCAGCTGCCCGCCCTTGACCTGCGACAGATGCTTGCGCACCACATTCATCTGCGTGATCGGCGCGCCAGAGGCCAGCAACCCCGCGTTCANCGCCTGTTTCTCGGCCAGCGTNATCTCCCCCAAGGGNGCGGTCAGCAGCGCCGACGCCCCGCCCGAGATCANCGCCAGCACAAAGTCCNCCTCGCCCAAGCCCTGCAGCAGNTNTAGCATCCGCGCGGTTGCGGCCTGTCCGGCGGCATCGGGCACGGGGTGGGCGGCCTCGACAATCTCGATCCCCTGACAGGGGCGGGCGTATCCNTAGCGGGTGATCACCAAACCGTCGCAGGGGCCCCANGCCGCCTCGACCGCCTCGGCCATNCGCGCGCTGGCCTTGCCCGCACCGATCACNACCACACGCCCCGCCGGTTTCGGCGNCAGATGCGCGGCCAGCGATTGCATCGGATCGGCCACGGCNACCGCGCGGTCGAACAAGCGGCGTAAAGTCGTCTCCGGCGCGGTGTGCATGGCNATCCCTATCCCGTCATCAAAAAAGCCGCCCCCGAAGGGACGGCCTGTTTTACACTCACNCGGTCTGATCGAACAGNCNTTTGCGNGCCGCGGCGTATTCTGTCGCCATCCGCTCGACCACCTCGGCGGCGGGGCGCACATCCTTGACCGCNCCGATGCCCTGACCGGCCCCCCANATCTCTTTCCAGCTTTTGGGCTTTTCGCGATCGGCACCGAAGTTCATGTTCGACGGGTCGGACCGTTCAAGGTTGTTCGGNTCCATGCCCTGCGCCTCGATCGAGGCTTTCAGATAGTTGCCCCAAACGCCGGTGAACAAGTCGGAGTACACAATATCCGAAGCCCCCGAATCCGCGATCATCTGCTTGTAGCGTGCGTCGGCATTCGCCTCTTGCGTGGCGATAAACGCCGACCCGGCATAGCCCCCATCCGCGCCCATGGCCTGCGCCGCAAGAATGCTGTCNCCCTTGGCAATCGCCCCCGACAGGAACAGCGGCCCGTTGAACCATTCGCGGATNTCCTGGATCAGCGCCAGCGGCGACAAGGCACCGGCGTGCCCCCCTGCCCCNGCGGCCACNGCGATCAGACCATCGGCCCCTTTTTCAATCGCCTTATGGGCAAAGCGGTTGTTGATGATGTCGTGCAAGACAACACCGCCCGCGCCATGCGCCGCATCGTTCAGCCATTCCTGCGCCCCAAGCGAGGTGATCCACAGCGGCACCTCGTGCTTGACGCAAATCTCTACGTCCCGTTCAAGCCGCGCGTTGGATTTATGCACGATCTGGTTCACCGCATAGGGGGCGGCNGGATTGTCGGGGTTCGCNTGGTTGTGACGGTCCAGCTCTTCCTTGATGCGCGTCAACCAGCGGTCCAGCTCAATCGGTTCGCCTTCCGCTTCGCGTGCGTTCAGCGCTGGAAAGCTGCCCACGATACCGGCCTTGCACTGTGCAATCACCAGATCAGGGTTCGAGATAATGAACAGCGGGCTGCCAATCAGCGGGATACGCAAATTGTCGAAAAGGGCGGGTAGCGTCATCTTGTTCCTCCGGGACGTATTATTTTCCTGCAACTTGTCAGGATGTGCGCGCTTTGGAAATGACGAACGTTGCGTCCGTCACCCCCTTCTTGTGATCGGGACTACAGCGCCTCGATGATGGTGACATTGGCGATGCCGCCGCCTTCGCACATGGTTTGCAACCCGTATCTTTNGCCGCGCGCATGCAGGCTGTGCACCAGCGTCGTCATCAGCCGCGCACCAGANGCCCCCAGAGGATGCCCAAGCGCAATCGCACCGCCATTCACATTCAACTTGGCCGGATCGGCCCCGGTGTGTTTCGCCCANGCCATCGGGATCGGCGCAAAGGCTTCGTTGACCTCGAACAGATCGATGTCNTCGATCTTCATACCGGCCCGCTCCAGCGCGCGGTCGGTGGCGGGCAGCGGTTCCTCCAGCATGATCACCGGATCGCCCGCGGTCACCGTCAGGTTCACGATCCGCGCCTTCGGGGTCAGNTTGTATTTCTTGAGNGCGGCTTCGGACACGACCAACACGCCCGCCGCCCCATCGCAAATCTGCGANGCATTCGCGGCAGAGATCATGCCNTCCGGATCAAGCAGTTTAACAGAGGAAATCCCGTCAAGCGTCGCATCATCGCGGATGCCTTCGTCGCGGGTGTGCATCCCGCCCTCGATGGCCAGCGGAATGATCTCTGCGTCAAAGGCCCCACCATCCCGCGCAGCGGTGGCGCGGCGGTGGCTTTCCAGCGCATAGGCGTCCAGTTCNGCGCGGGNNAACCCGTGCTTTTGCGCGACCATTTCCGCGCCGATGAACTGGCTGAAATTCTTGGTGCCGTAGCGCGCCTCGATCCGGTCGCTGAACGGGCCCTCGCCCAACCCCGCCTTGGCATAAAGNGANACATTCGACCCCATCGNCACCCGTGTCATGCTTTCGACACCCATGGCGACAACCACATCCTGCGTGCCCGACATCACCGCCTGTGCCGCGAATTGCACCGCCTGTTGCGAGCTGCCGCATTGCCGGTCGATGGTGACCGCGGGNACCGATTGCGGCAGGTTCGACGCCAGCACACAGTTGCGCCCGAAGGCAAAGGATTGCTCTCCGCCCTGGCTGACGCANCCGACGATCACGTCATCAATNACCGCGCCGTCGATCCCGGACCGCGCCACCAGCGCGTTCAACACCTCGGCCCCCAGATTGGCAGGGTGCCAGTCGCGCAGCGCGCCGCCACGGCGCCCCCCTGCGGTNCGGGCTGTCTCTACGATATAGGCATGTGCCATAACGCTTTCCCCTCTATTCAGTCTCTATTTCGGTGCCATGCGGATCGCGCCATCAAGGCGGATCGTTTCNCCGTTCAGCATCGGGTTGTCGATAATCGCCCCGACCATCTTGGCGTATTCCGACGGATCGCCCAAACGGCTGGGGAAGGGCACCTGCGCGCCGAGCGAATCCTGNGCCTCCTGCGGCAGNCCCTCCAGCAGCGGNGTGAGNAACAGCCCCGGTGCAATCGTCATCACNCGGATGCCATAGCGCGCCAGCTCGCGGGCGACGGGCANGGTCATGCCNACGATCCCGCCCTTCGATGCCGCATANGCCGCCTGCCCGATCTGNCCGTCAAACGCCGCNACCGATGCCGTNTTGANGATCACGCCGCGNTCCTCGCCCANNGGCTCTGCCTTGTGCAAGGCNGCGGCGAATTTCGACAACACGTTGAACGACCCCAGCAGGTTCACATTCACGACATTGGTAAAGCTTGCCAAGGGCAGCGCCGCGCCGTCACGATCCACGACTTTGGCGGGCGGGCCGATGCCCGCGCAGTTTACCAGAATACGCGCCTTGCCGTGCAGCCCTTCGGCCTCTGCGATCGCGGCCTCTACCGCGCTTTCGTCGGTGACATCAACGCGCAGGAACTTGCCCCCGATGGCGGTGGCTTTTTCCTCGCCCAGTTCAACGTTCATATCAAAGATGGTGACCTTGGCCCCGGCCTGCGCCAGAAACGCTGCCGTGGCCCCGCCCAATCCCGAAGCGCCACCGGTGACGATGGCGGCNTGTCCGTTCAATTGCATGGTATCCTCCCCTTCCCTGCTGACGCAGGGGCAACAGTTTAATTGCGGGGAATGTCGCCTGCGGTTTCGNGGATTACAATGGCAAAGCGTGGGNCNNGCGGTNCCCCCGTTCAGCCGATCCGGTTCAGGCNGTGATCACGACCTCGGACACGTCACTATCTACGGCCTGCAATGCGGCCANNACGCGGGTGGTNAGATGGGTCTGCACATAGGCCCCGTGAAANCGGCTGGGGGCCTGAAGCGTGACACGNCCCCCTGCCCGATCCTGCCGCGTGAGATTATGCAGCCAACTGCCATAGACACCAGCATCTTCGGCATGGAGCACAGCCTGCGCCAACGCCCATTCGCTGCCCCCTTCGACAGGCGGCGTCGGGGCGGTGCCACGCACGGGCAAAGGCACCACCCGCGTCGGTTCCGGCGCGCCCTGCATNCGCAGATCGAAGTCCGGCCCGACCTGCGGCCATTGCGGGCGCGTCTTTTCAAGGATCGCATCAAGGTCGAGCCCGTATTCCGTCACCCGNCCGCGTGCGCCNTGACGTTTGACCACCAGCCAGCCACAGCCGCGCAGCTTTGCCATCTCGCGTTTGACGGTGCGTTCATCNACGGACCAGAGCTGCGCGATCTCGCGCTGACCCACGGCCAGTTCATTNCGCGCCCAGTTGTAGCGCGCCGTTACAAGTGTAATGAAGCGCAGCACCAGACGGTGATCATGTTTCCCGCCGGCAAGGGCATAGGCCCCCAAGGCGGTGATGATATCATACTTGCGCGCGGCGGCGTCACGCCCCACGGGTTTCGGTGAAAGCATAGCTGCTCCGATCTGGCACGGTGTGAATGTGCAGCCTCAGTTCGATCTCTTGATGGATCCTCGGGGCGTAGACAACGTCTTTTCCGCCTCTTCCCTGATTTGCGTCCGGAAACCCGATTCTGTCAAGGATTGGTTTTGCNCCGACCCTCTTTCTTCCCCATTCAAATTTGAAAGTTGAGGTATCANTGGTATAGGGGGTCATGCAGAGCGTCCCCTATTACAGCGTTTTTGTCCCCCAATATGTCGCGGGGCCGATCCTGCTGTCCCCCTATATTTCCGCCCCGGAGCTATAGAGCCGCGCCTATCGCCCGAATCGCGCNGAGGCCCTGTGGTANAAGGGATATTGAAAACCTGTTTATAGAATAAATGTCTTTCCATNAGATGCAAATTCAGCGTAAATCCAAATTGAGTAGTAATTAGCGTTCTCTTTCGGGTTTTCCGGTGCCGCCACNGCGTGCGGGGCGNCGGTTCCCCGCGGGGAACGGGTAGGGAAAAGGACAGCTTATGTTTACCTATGCGGACCTGGCAAAGCTTCAGGCGCAGTCGCTCAAGATGCAGGGGCACATCCGGCATCAGACCTATTCGCCCGAGATGGAAAAGACCCTGCGCCGGTTCTCAAGCTGGGAAGTGGCGGAGCTGATCTTCAAGACCAACCCGTCGACCCTGCGCGGCCGGCTGGCCGCCGACCCGTCCCTGCCCGAGGGGCAGGTGGAAGAGGAAGGCCGCCAGCGCTGGTATNCNCTGGAAGAGATCAACGAGCTGCGNCGCAAGCTGAAGATCAAGAACCGGTCGCTGATGCCGCCNCGCCCTGCGGGCAAGCGGGCGGTGCGTGGGANCGNGATTGCCAACTTCAAGGGCGGCGCTGGCAAATCCACCGTCGCGCTGCATTTCGCCCATGCGGCCGCGCTTGACGGCTACCGCGTGCTGGCCGTGGATTTCGATCCGCAGGCCACGCTCAGCCATTCGATGGGGCTGTCGGATGTCTCGGAAGAGGTCACCGTCTGGGGCATCATGGCCCGCGACCTGATCCGCGAGACTGAGAGGATGAACGCGGTGCAAGGCGGCGCGGAAAGCGGGGCCACCCTGCCCCAACGCAAACTGCCTGCCTCTGTCACCGGCATGGGGCTCAGCGAATTGCGCGCCACCGATTTCATCAAGCCGACCAGCTGGCCCACGATCGACCTGATCCCCAGCTGTGCCAACGCCGCCTTCGTCGAATTTGCCAGCGCCCAGTACCGGCACCTGAACCCCGAATGGTCGTTCTTTGCCGCCGTGTCCCGTTATCTTGATACGATCCCGCCGGACGCCTACGACCTGATCATCTTCGACTGCCCGCCCGCCATTGGCTACCAGTCGATGAACGCGGTCTTTGCGGCGGATGTTTTGTATATCCCATCCGGCCCCGGCTATTGGGAGTATGACAGCACCACCAGTTTCATCGGCCAGCTTTCTGAAGCGCTTGAGGATCTGGGCCGCTTCCGCGGGCGGCTGCCGTCGGGCACTGATCCGGTCAAGGCTTTTGCTGACATCAAGTTTCTATTGACCCGTTTCGAGCCTAATAACGATCTGCACCGTGCGATGCAGTCAGCATTTAATCAGGTCTTTAAGCCACATGTAGCAGAGCACCCGATTGAAATGACCCGCGCGGTTGAACAGTCAGGCCGGTTCCTGTCGTCGATCTACGAGATGGACTACCGCCAGATGACCCGCGAGACCTGGCGCCGCGCGCGGGCCTCCTTTGATCGGGCCTATGATGAATTCCGTGCCACGCTTGTCGATGCGTGGGATAAACTGGAGGATGAATAATGGTTAAGAAACGCTCTGTTTTCGATATCAACTTCGATCTGGATGAAGAGGAAGACGCGGGGTTCCCCGCGGGGAACGCACCTGCCGAACCGCCCGTTGTGAAAGAGTACAACATTCAGGGTCACCCGTTGCAGAACTCTGATCCTGTGCCCAACCCCCCTGCCCCGTCGCGACGCGGCCCGATGGCAAGCGCGATCTCGGAAACGCTTGAAGCCACTTCCGAGCGCGCCAGCGCAGAGGCCGCCATTCGCGCGGAAAACGACGCGCTGGCACATGAGCATGTGCGGCTGAAACGGCTGGGGTTGATCACCGATCTGATCCAGACCTCGGACGTGCATACCGACAAGCTGACCCGCGACCGGTCGGCCAATGTCGACCCCGAACTGGCAGAGCTGAAACAGTCGATCCAGTCGGTCGGCCTCTCCAACCCCATTCGGGTGGAGCAGACGGATAATGGGTATGAGCTTATTCAAGGCTTCCGCCGGCTCACCGCCTTTCGCGAGCTTGCGGCCGAAACCGGCGACCCGCGCTATTCCCGCATCCCCGCCGCGCTGGTTCCCCGCGGGGAACCCCTTGCGGATCTGTACCGCAAGATGGTGGACGAGAACCTTGTGCGCAAAGATCTGTCCTTTGGCGAGATGGCGCGGCTGGCCCTGTCCTATGCGCAGGATTCGGGCGTCGAGGTGAGTGACGCGGTAGGCACGCTCTATGCCTCTGCGCTGAAACAGAAGAAGACCTATATCCGGCAGTTCGCCCGTGTGCTTGCCGATCTGGACGGCGCGCTGCGCTACCCCGAGGCGATCCCGCGGGCGCTTGGGCTAGATGTCTATCGGTTCCTTGATGCGCAGGCGGGCAATGCGATGACGCTGAAAAAGGCGTTGATCAAGCAGCCTGAACGGGATGCCGATGCCGAGCTTGCAGTTCTACGGGCAGGGATCACGGCAAAGAAAGCCGCGCCAAAACCCGCCGGGCGAAGCTCTGCCAAAACATCCTTGCGGCTGGGGTTGCCACAGGGGGAGATGCGGGTGATCGCGTCGGACGGGAAGGTAGAGATGCGCTTGCCGCGCGATTTCTCGGCTGTCAGCAAGGCGCGATTACAGCGCGGGATCGAGGCGTTTCTTGCAGCGCTGGATCAGAAAGACTGAAACTCGAAGGGGGCAGGGCGGATCACCTTGCCCCTTCTTCTTTGCGATGGGTCGGGCCTAATGCGCGCGATAGGCCCACATATACGCGCCACCCCGCGCCGCCTTGCCCGAATCCTCATCCCCACCTATACTCCTGCCCTATACGCATAGTGCGAGAGGGTGCCATGGGGCGTGTCAAAGTAAATCTTACACTGGATGCCAGCGTCGCCGAGACGGCGCGCGCGCTAGGGCTGAACATGTCGCGGCTGGCCGAGGCTGCGATTTCGGATGCCGCCAAGACAGAGCGCAACCGCCGCTGGCGGATCGAGAACCAGCAGGCGCTGGATGCCTATGCGCAAGAGGTAGAGTCCGAGGGCCTGCCGCTTGAACGCTTCCGCAGTTTCTAGGGCGAGCTATGGCGCAGTTTGATGTGTACCGGCTTGCGGGCGGGCAGCTTGTGGTGGATCTGCAAACCGACCTGATTGGCATCGACGCCTCGCGCGTGGTGGCACCGCTGCGCGAGGCGGGGCGGTACGCTGCCTTTCCCGGTCTGACCCCGCAGGTAGAGGTCGACGGCACCGCATGGATCGTGCGGGTGCAAGAGCTGGCCGCCGTGCCCGGCACCGCGCTGCGCGACAAGGTGACCTCGCTTGAGGCAGAGCGCGATGCGTTGAAGCGGGCCTTGGATATCCTGATCGACGGGCTGTGATTGTGCCCGCGGCTTACGGTTCCCCGCGGGGAACCTCGCCTACATCTTTCGGCACCTGATACCCTTTGATCACCGCGTCGCGGGCGCGCAGGGCTTTGTACCAGCGCAACACATTGGGGAAGTGCGTCAGGTCCACCCGCTGCCATTCATAGCGCGCGACCCAGGGCCAACAGGCCATATCCGCAATCGAATAGTCACCGCAGATGAAGTCCTGCCCCTCGAGCTGTTTGTCGAGCACGCCGTAAAGCCGCTGGACCTCGGTCGCATAGCGGGTTTCGGCGTAGGGGGCCTTGCCCGGGTTGAACTGCAAGAAGTGATGCGCCTGTCCGGCCATCGGACCCAAGCCGCCCATCTGCCACATCAACCATTCATGCACCTTGGCACGTCCGATCGCATCGCTCGGCAGGAATTTCCCATATTTATCAGCGAGATACCACATGATCGCGCCGGATTCCATCAGGCAGAGGCCATTGTCATGGTCCTTGATCGCGGGGATCTTGTTGTTGGGGCTGATTTTCAGGAAGTCGGGCGCGAATTGGTCGTCCTTGGTGATGTCGATGGGGTGGGCGGTATAGGGTACGCCCAACTCCTCTAGCAGGATAGAGACCTTGCGGCCNTTNGGGGTGGTCCAGGNATAGAGGTCGATCATTGCGGCGTCCTTCGGCTTGCGTCAGGGGGGAAAACGGGTTGCTATGCCCTTGGTATAAATCAGCTTGCGCGGATCACAAAGGCGCAGATCGGGGGGATGATGGAGAGGAAGATTGCACTGGTTACCGGCGGGGGCAGCGGCGTCGGGCGCGCCTGCGCCGCAGCGCTGGCAGAGGCGGGGTTTACGCTGGTGCTGACGGGGCGCCGGCTGGCCCCGCTAGAGGAGGCCTGCGCCGCGTTGGCGGGGGAGGGGCATCTGGCCATCACCGCCGATGTGGGGGTCGAGGCGGATGTGCTGGCGCTGTTTGACCAGATCGAGGCGCAGTTCGGGCGGCTGGATCTGCTGTTCAACAACGCGGGCGTCAACGCCCCCGCGGTCGAGATTGACGACCTGTCGCTGGACGACTGGAACGCCATCGTGGCCGCGAACCTCACGGGGTCGTTTCTATGCGCGCGCGCGGCCTTCGGGTTGATGAAACGGCAGTCGCCCAAGGGTGGGCGGATCATCAACAACGGGTCGATCTCTGCCCATGTGCCGCGCCCGTTCTCGGCACCCTATACGGCGACGAAACATGCGGTGACGGGGCTGACGCGGTCGCTGTCGCTGGACGGGCGGGCCCATGACATCGCTTGTGGTCAGATCGACATCGGCAATGCCGCCAGCGAGATGACAGAGCAGATGGCCCAAGGTGTGCTGCAACCGGACGGGTCACGTCGGGCAGAGCCGCGCATGGATGTAGAGGATGTGGGCCGCACGCTGGTCTATATGGCAAGCCTGCCGCCTGCTTCAAACGCCATGTTCGTGACGGTGATGGCGACCAAGATGCCTTTTATCGGGCGCGGCTAGGGGAGGGGCCCCGCCCGCAAAAAATTAGAGGGCGGGGTGCTGTTATGTGGCTCTAATCCGCTGTTTAGAGCCTACTTCTTTGCCGCATCGCGCAGTTTCGTGATCGTGGTGCGGGTAGAGATCTGTTCGGGGTTGGTGACCAGTTCGATCAAGGCCGGTCGACCGCTGGCGCGGGCACGTTCAAACGCGGCGGCGAAGTCGGCGGTTTTGGTCACGCGTTCCGCATGCGCGCCGTAGCCCTCGGCCATTTTGCAGAAATCCTGATTGATCAGCGTGGTGCCTGAAATGCGTTCGGGGTGGTCGCGTTCCTGATGCATGCGGATGGTGCCGTAGATGCCGTTGTTGAACAGCAGCACGATCGGCGTTGCCCCGTATTGCGCGGCGGTGGCGAGCTCTTGCCCGCTCATCATGAAACCGCCATCGCCGACGAATGACAGCACCAGCTGATCCTTATGCGCCAGCGCCGCAGAAACGCCCGCCGGAACGGAATACCCCATCGCGCCACAGGTCGACCCTACGATGCGCCCCGGGCGGCCAAAACGTAGATAGCGTTGCGCCCAGCCGGTGTGGTTGCCCGCGTCCAGCGTCACGATTGTGTCTTGCGGCAGGCTGTCGCGGATCTGGCAAAGGGCGACGCCCATGTCGAGCTCCCATTCCGCGCCATTGGGGCTGTCGGTGTCGGTCAGGTAATCGCCATGCAGCTTTGCGCACCAATCCTGCCAATCGTCGGCGCGGCCCAGATCAAGGTCACCAAGCGCCGATGCCGCAGCGGCGGGGGAGGCGGCAAAGCCGAGGTCGGGGGAATAGACGCGGCCGATCTCGTCCGCGTCAGGGTGCAGGTGCACCAGACGGGTATCGGGGTTGGGCGATTGCAGGGTGGTGTAGGTCTTGGTCGTCATCTCGCCCAACCGGGCCCCGATGACGATCAGCAGGTCGGCCTCTTTCTGGTGCGCAAAAAGCGTCGGCGCGGTGGAGGTGCCGAAATCGCCCGCAAAGACGGGCGACAGGTTGTGCACGATATCCTGTCGCCGGAAGGAGGTGGCGACGGGGATGTTGTTGGTCTCGGCAAAGCGGGTGATCGCGGCGGCGGCATCCTCGGTCCAGCCGGAGCCGCCAAGCAGCATCAGCGGGCGTTTTGCTTGTGCGATCTCGTCCTTCAGCGCGTCTACATTTGCTGTCGAAAGCTGAGCCTGCGTGGCGGTATAGGGCCGCGCATCGGCGACTTCGACGATATCGGTCAGCATGTCTTCGGGCAGGGCGATGACAACCGGACCGGGCCGGCCAGAGGTGGCGACGCGGAAGGCGCGGGCCATATATTCAGGCACCCGCGACGCATCATCGATCTGGGTCGCCCATTTGGCGATCGGGCCGAACATGGCGCGGTAGTCGACTTCCTGAAAAGCTTCGCGGTCGGTGGTGTCACGGGCGATCTGGCCCACCAGCAGGATCATCGGCGTGCTATCCTGTTGCGCGATATGCACGCCAATGGCGGCGTGGCAGGCACCGGGGCCGCGGGTGACCATGCAGATGCCGGGGGTGCCGTGCAGTTTGCCGTAGGTTTCGGCCATATTCGCCGCACCGGCCTCGTGGCGGGCGTTGATCAGGGTGAACCGGTCTTGCACGTCATGCAGCGCGTCCAGCACCTCGAGGTAGCTTTCACCGGGCACGCAATAGGCGGTGTCGGCCCCGTGGATCAAAAGCTGGTCCACAAGGACCTGTCCGCCGGTCCGGCGTTTGAGGGGGGCGTTCTGGGTCATTGGTCGGGCTCCGTCCATGTCATCTGGTATTTTCGATTGCCGAAGATGCAGCACGCCGGGGCGGGTTTTGCAATGCCGTTAGGGAAACATCGGCAGTGAAAAAAATTGACGGATGGAAACGTATCCCGCACACTCAACCATGACGAAAGTGGTGGGTAGTTTTGGCGGATGGTTCTCATAAAACTCTAGGATTGCAGCTAAATGTCATCGGGCCGTTCGATTTGCGGCGCACCGATGGGTCACGTGTCACCATCACCTCGAAGAAGGCGCGCGCTGTGCTGGCGATGTTGGCGGTCGCCCCCGGTGGCAGGCGCGAAAGACGTTGGTTGCAATACAAGCTATGGAGCGAACGCGGAGAGCGTGAAGGTGCGGCCAGCCTGCGCCAGACGCTGTCTGCCCTGCGCCGTGCGCTTGCCCCGATGGGCGATGTGCTGGAGGCGGATCGCACCACGGTCACCCTGTCGCTGAGCGAGGTCGCGGTAGATGCGCTTGAGCTTTCGTCGGTGGCGCAGCGGTTGCCGGGGCAGGCGGAGTTTCTTGAAGGGCTTGATATCAGGGACCCCGAATTCGACAACTGGCTGCGCGAGCAACGCGCTTTCTGGTCCCGCCAGCTAGAGACCTCGCAGGGCGGTCCCGACCCATCAGAGGTTGACTTCGCCCCGCCGCTGGATGTGCCCTGCGTGACGCTCATGCCCTTTGCCAGTGCCGAGCCGCTGACCCCTCAGGCGCAAGAGCTGGCAGAGCAGGTGTTGGACCAGCTGGCGCGGCATCGTTGGATCAGCCTTATGGATTGGGCCGTGCACAGTGGACGCAGCGCCGCCGGTGCCGCGCGGCCTGCGACGGCGAATTACGTGGTGACCGGCCAGTTGCGCCAGAGCGGCGGGCGGTTGGTCTTGATGGTGGAGCTGACGCATCTGACCACAGGGCAATCGGTGAAACGTGCGCAGTTTACCGCGCCGCTGGCCGGTGCTGCCGACATCGGGGCGGGGTTTGCCACAGTCGCGCGGGATATGGCGATTGAGGTGGCGGGGAATTTCAGCTGTGCTTTGGCGCAATCCTACGAACAGCGGTCGCAGTCGCGGCCCGCGCAGAGCGACGAGGCGCTGGTGTGGCAGGGGCGCTGGCATATCAACCGCCTCACCCCCGAGGATTTCGAGAAGGCGCAGGCGATCTTCGAGGATATCATCGCGCGCAACCCCGGTCATATAGAGGCGCATGTCTATCTTGCGCTGACCACGCTGTGGCGGGTCTGGACCTGCCGCGCCGATCCGCGTGACATCAAGCTGGCGCGGCGACAGGCGCAAAAGGCGATCAAGCTGGATGTGTCGGACGGGCGGGGCTATTGGATCGCGGGCTGTGCGGAATGTTGGCTGGGCAACAAGACGGCGGCTGTGCATTACACGGACGAGGCGATCCGGCTGTGCCCCTCGCTGGCCTTTGCCCATGACCAGCGCGGCACAAATCTGGCCTATGATGGCAACCCCTTGGCGGCGCTGGAGGCGCTGGAACATGCGATCCGCCTGTCGCCCCACCACCCGCAGCGCTTTTGTTTCGAGGGGGAGACAGCGCTTGCCGCGCTGCTGGCCGGGGATCTGTCGGCCGCGTTGCAGCACGCGGATCACGCCTTGTTGCTACGCCCTGCCTATTGGTACGCCCATATGGTCAAGGTCCTGGCGCTGCACCGCATGGGCCGCCCCGACGCCGTGGCGCGTGCCAAGCGCGACCTGTACGAGTTCGAGCCCCGTTTCAACCGCAGCTATATCAACTGGCTTCCCTTTTCGGACCGGTCGCTGAACGCGCGTATGATTGAAGAGATGTTCTAGGTACGGCGCGCCGGCTGGTGACCCCGGGGGGCCTTTGCAGAAGGCATCCGACGCATGACGAAATATGCAGACAACTACGCTGGTATCCGGCAAGCGCAGGCGGAGGAGCGGGCGCATCCCTCTGATCTGGGAACGCGGCATTTCACGCTTGATGCGCTGAACGGCAGTTGGGTCGCACAGCTGCGTAGCCGGATCACGCAAGGGCTGATGAAACATGGCGGGCTGCGCCTGATGCAGCGGATTGCGCCGGTGGTGCGCTTGGGGCCGTACCACTTTGTCACGCGCCACGCCGATATTGTCGCGGCATTGCATCGGCCCGATGTGTTCGGCGTGCCCTTTGGCCCCGAGATGGAAGAGATGGCAGGCCCGCCGGTNTTTGCCTTGGGCGATGATGCANAGACCCATGCCGCGCAGATGGCGATTTTGCGCGATCCNTGGGCGGCGATTGATCCGGTNNCNCATGTGCGCCCNGTGGTGCGNCGCGTGACCGAAGCCTTGCTGGAGGATAGCGGCGGGCAGATCGACATGGCGCGCGATGTCTTTATGCGCGTNACGGCAGAGGCCTGTCTGAAGACCTTTGGCATCGCGGCACCAAGCGCGGAGAACTTTGCCGCGTTTTCGGCGGCNTGTTCCTCGCTGATCTTTGCCGACCCCTCGGGCACGCCTGCGGTGCGTCGGCAGGCGATGATCGGNGCCAAGCGCATNTGCGATCTGCTGGATGCCAGTATCGACGCCTATGCCAAGCTGTCCGCCGACGAACGTGCGGACCCCGCACAGGCGGGTTTCTTGCAAGGGTTGATGGATCAGNTCGCGCGGCAGGGCGATGNNGGGCCGGTTTGGGANCAGTCGGACAAAGACACCGTGCGGGTGATCCTGTTCGGGGTGATCACCGGCTTTGTGCCCACCACCGCGCTTGCGGCGGGCAAGATACTCGANCAGATGCGCCGCAAGCCGGACCAGTTCCATCAGGCGCTGCGCTGTGCCGCGCGGGCCGAAGCCNCCCCNGATGACCCNCAGGCCCGCTTGGCNCTGCGNGACATNTTGTTCGAGATCGCCCGCTTTAACCCGTCGCTTTTTCCCGGCCAGTTCCGCCTGCGCAAAGAGGCCGGCGATACGCAGGGCCTGCCCGAGGCGCTGCGGCGGATCAAACCCGGTGCCGTGGTCATTCTGGCAACAGCGCAAGCCCTGCATGATCCGCGGGTGGTGAAACACCCCAACCGCTTCATGCCCGGCGAAGGGTTCCTGGCCAAGGACGGCACCGCGCTGCCGGATCTGTCCTTTGGNTTGGGGATGCATCACTGTCTGGGGCANGAGATGGCNCATGAGATCATNACCGAGGCATTCCAGATCATNCTNTCGCGCCCCGGCATCGCCTTTCTNCCCGAGCGGCCAAAGTTCTATGGCCCCTATCTGGGCCGCTTGCGGATGCGGTTCGACATGGTGGAAGGCCACGCGGCACAGTCGACGATCGTGGCACCAGTGCCCTTGAAAGAGGGGGTGGANATAGAGGCGCTGCGCGCGGTCCTGGCGGGNTTGCAGGAGGATACATCGGATTTGAAGCAGGGGCTNNAGGGCACGGGGATCGTGCATTTCGCAAGCCTCAATCTGGTTAATCTGGGGGCCGAGACGCGGCTTGATGCGCGGCCCACNCATNTGCTGGCAGAGTTCAACACCGATGGCATGCCGCGGGACGCGCTGGCGCGGCTGGCNCAACGGATCGANGCGCCCTGTTCGACCGTGCTGCCGTTTCTGAAAGANGCGCAGGGCGGGTTTATCGCGGCNGTGCGCGCGCATCTGCTGCANCCCGATACCAANCCCTGGGGCACCATCGGNGTGAACTTCAACGGCACCGAACATATGCCCGTGCGCCAGATCGAGGCGGAGAAAAACCTGTATGACTGGGCCGAGNCGCAGGTGCGGCAGCGGTCAGCCGAGGGCNCCACGGACCCTGCCGATCTGGTGGCCGATATCCGCAAACAGATGCAGGAGGACCCTGCGAAAGCGGCGCTGCTGTACCGCCCGTCGCATCGCTATCCGCGCTTCTCGCGGCACAAGGATTTCCCCTTCTCGGGGTTTATCGCGAAATATGCGGGGCTGGGGCTGAAGCCCTTGGCGGTCTTTGCGGTGCTGGCGCTGTTGCTGCCTGTGGGGCTGGTCGCCNTTGGNNTTGTCAGTCTNCTGCAGGCGGCGGATGTCTATGTCTCGCTTTGGATGGTGCCGCTGTTGCTGGGGCTNACGGTGGCGGGCGGGGTGCTAGCGTGGTTGCGGCGGGTCGAGACGCGCGAGACGCCGGATGACCGCTATGCGCCTCATGATCACGTCGCCGCTGTGCAAGCGATGGAGGATCTGCCCGGNTANGCGCAGAACCANATCACCTCGGTCAGTGCCTTGAAGCCCGGNCTGCTGCGGCGGCTGACCACGGCGCTGGCGTTCCACATCATCAAATANATGAAAATCCTGTGGTTCCGCCCCGGCTTTGTCACCGATTTCGCCACNATCCATTATGCGCGCTGGTACTGCCCCAAAGGCAGTCAAAAGCTGATCTTTCAGGGCAATTACGACGGCAGCTGGGAAAGCTACCTCGAGGATTTCATCACCAAGGTGCACCGTGGGCAGACGATGGCGTGGAANAACTGCGTGGGGTTTCCGCGCAGCCGGTGGTTTTTTCTGGATGGGGCGCAGGACGGTGACAGGTTCAAACGCTGGGTGCGGCGCCAGCAGGTGCAGACGCAGGTCTGGTACAGCCGCTTTCCGCAGCTGACCACAGGGATGATCCGCACCAATGCACTGGTGCGCGACGGGCTGGCGCGNGCGCTGACCCATGACGAATATCGCGCATGGGCCACNNTNTTCTACACCGCGCCGCGCCCCGCCGANGCGATCGAGACGGACCAGGTGCAGACCTTGCTGTTCAACGGGCTGGGGCGGCATCCGTTGATGACCGCGCGGGTGCTGCGCTTTGACACGGGCCAGGGGGGTAAACGCCTGATCGCGCAGTTGCTGCAAGAGGCGCGCAATGCCGAAACCCCCGGTGCGCCTTGGGATGCGCGGCTGAGCTTTGGCGACGCCTATCCCGATTATCCGGCGCATTTCATTGCCCTGTCCTCTGGCGGGCTGTCGCTGCTGGGGTTTCCCGACACGCCCCACGACGGGCGCGCGACGTTGCCCCANGCCTTTGCCAGCGGCATGGCGGCACGGGCGCGGGTGTTGGGCGATGCGGGCACGCNCGCCGATCCCGCCCGCTGGCGNTGGAGCGACGGNGCCGCGCATGCTTTGCTGCTGTCCTATGCCCGCGATCCTTCGGAGCAGGCGGCAACCGACGACACGCTGACCGTGATGTTCGAGCAATATGGCATCGCGGTGGACAGTATCGTGCGGGCGGATCTGCAACGCCGCGGCTTGGCCCATAGCGACGGNTTCGGCACGCGTGACGGTATCTCGCAGCCGATCATGCGCCANACCCAGGCCTTTGCCAAAGGCAAGGCCGCGCCGGATGATGTGGTCGGCGCGGGGGAGTTCATCCTGGGGTATCCCGATTCCCGGGGCTACCTGCCGCTGGCGATCACCGTGCCCGCCGATACGCCGGCGGCGCAGGGGNTGTCGGCGGTCGAGCGGCCGGTGACGGATCTGGTGCCGCGCTTTGGGCGGCTGCATCTGGGGGACCAGCGTGATTTTGGCCGCGGCGGAAGCTTTCTGGCNGTGCGGCAGATCTTGCACAATG
The DNA here is from genome assembly GCF_002167505.1 of Sulfitobacter sp. TMED3. Lineage (NCBI taxonomy): Bacteria > Pseudomonadati > Pseudomonadota > Alphaproteobacteria > Rhodobacterales > Roseobacteraceae > Sulfitobacter > Sulfitobacter sp. TMED3. The sequence continues at coordinate 34,665 of NZ_NHBI01000012.1, forward strand.
ACAAGGCNNTGAAGGAGTTTGTGGCGGCCAAGGCGCGCGGGCTTGAGGCGCGACATCTGCCGCAAAAGGGCATCGCGGATGCGATCCGCGAGGATATNCAGGCCGACATCAGGATCCGGCAGGGCGACCGCATGCCCGGCGACAAGGATATCGTGCTGGGGGATATGCAGCGCGGGCAGATGGATCAGTCGCCCTATGGCGATGTGCCTATGGGGCCGGATGCACGGCAGATCTGGATGGAGCAATGGATCACCGCCAAGATCATNGGTCGGTGGGCCGACGGCAGTTCACTGGCGCGCAACCCTTCGGTGTCGCGCAGCCTGCGCAACCGCGCGCGCTATCACGCGGTCGTGCGTCGCTATGTCGGGCTGCGCCTCAAGGCATTGCAGGCCGCCACGGACCAGCGCTCTACGACCGAGGGCCATCTTGTTGCGCTGCAGCNGTTCCTTGACCGGACACGCACGCCAAGGGGCAGCGGCCGTTTGGGCGTGCATGGCGGTCTGAGCATGGATGAGACGATCTGGACGACGCAGGGCTGGGCCGCGTTCAACGATGCCTTGTCAGANCTGGAGCATGAGGTCGGCCCCCTTGGCATACCGCGCGATCTGCTGCGGCCGGTGATCCCCGACAATGATTTCCGCCATGGCGAGGACGACCCCTTGGGGCTGTATTGCCCGATCGGGTCGCATATCCGCCGCGCCAACCCGCGCGACAGTTTCCGCCCCGGTCACGAGATCACATTGCAGATCAACAACCGCCATCGGCTGTTGCGGCGGGGCCGGNCCTATAGCAGCGCGTTTGACGCGCCGCAGGANGCAGGCTTGNTCGACGCGGGCTGGGTGCGGCGCGATACCGAGACCGTACCGCCGGTTGAGCAAGAGGAAGGCACCTTCTTTATGTGCTTTAACGCCAATATCGAACGGCAGTTCGANTTNGTGCAGCAGACCTGGATCAACGCAGACGGGTTCCACGGCGGGCGGCATGGGCCGGACCCTTTGATCACGCCGAAACAGAAGGGTGATACGTTCATTATTCCGGGGTCGGAGGANTCGCTGGCGCTGGATATGTGCCCGATGTCNCGNGCGGAAGNGGAGGGGGTCGCACAGCCTGCGCCGGTGGATTTCACCCGAACNGTGGCGGGGGGNTACTTCTTTATGCCAAGCAAACAGGCGNTGGCATATCTNTCGCAACTATAGGTTAGGCCCNCTGAGCGTTTAGCGATGAAAAACCGCCTGATGCGNTCTTTTTTCACGNTTTTTTCACGGAGCGCCGCGCAAAAAATTACGGTACNTTTACGGTCGATTTTTAACCTTTCTTAACCTGCTGCGATTTCNGCAGGCACCCGCCCGCTTGGGGCTATTTAGAAAGGGCATTGAAATGAAACTTTACATGCAATTGATGACAACGACCGCGCTGGCGCTGAGCGTCGCGGCCTGCGGGTCATCGAACGGGGTCGACAAGGTGATTGATGTGACAGACATCACCGAAGAGGCACAGGCCAAACGGACCTTTGCAACCGACGAGGACGGTGATCCGGTCGATGCCGGTGCTGCGATTGCGTCAGGCAAGACACTGACCGCGCGCGCCGTGGGCGTCGCCTTGCAGAACCTGAACTATCACACCGGGGAAACCAGCACGACCAATAATGTCACCGCGTCGATCAAGCGCAATGATGACGGCGCGCTGACCGTGACCATCGACGGCGAAGAGCTGTCGTTCACCCCTGCCGATGTGAATGGCGACGGTGACGGCTACGAGGTCGAAGTGGATGGGAAATTCGCGGGCGTCTACAACTATAATGGTCCGGTTGAAGATCTGCTGACGGCGGGCAACGGCTTTGCCCAGGTGGTGCAGATTTTCCGGTCGTCCGAGAACGCCGAAGGTCACGTGTCCGGCGACAGTACCTTTGCGATCTTTGGTACCGAGACGGCGGATGAAGATCTGAAAGATCTGCCAAAAGCCGAATATACGGGCCGGTCGCGGATCAATGTTGTGCCAAACAGCGGCTTCGAGTCGAACAGCGAAAGCCGGTACAAGGTGCGCAGCGAGATCGCGATGACGGCAGACTTTGGCGCGGGCGAGATCTGGGGCACCATCGGGAACACCACCATCGAAGACCCCGAAGACGGTGTACGTGATGCCGTTGAAGGGACCATCGCGATGGATAAAACCACGTTCGACAACAACGGTTTTGCCGGGACGTTGACGGCTGATGCGGATTTCATCAGCGATATCGACGTCAATAGTGCCGAAGGGACGTATTCCGGTGCGTTCTATGGGCCAAATGCCGAACAGGTTGCCGGTGCGCTGACATTTGGTATCGGCGCTGACGACGGGTCGCTGAACGGGAACGGCTACTTCTCGGCCGACAAAGTCGACTAAGGTCGACGACAACGGGATAGAGAAGCGTCGATCAAATTACGGGTCCCGCTTCTCTGGGCGTGGGCATGACCTCAAGCCATGCCTGCGTCTCCCCATTATTTCATGTGGGAGACGCAGTGCAGAGTTCAGGGTTCACGCCGATTTAACTGCTTGAGGGTTAATCCATGAAACATCTGCTTTTTGCCGCCCTGATGGGCGTTCTTTTGGCGTGCCAATCGCCCGGACAGGCGCAGGCCGCGACACCACAGGGCTATCTGGAACAGGGAAACTATGATGCCGCGCGGGCCAGTCTGGCGCAGTTGGTCAAGGGCGATCCGAACGGGCCGTTGCATCAGGCCTATCTGGAAGGTCAAATCCTGATGCGCCAGAACCAGCCCGCGGCGGCGGTTGATCTGTTTCGCGATCTGGTACGCATCGCGCCCGATTATGAACCCGCCAGACGCGAGTTGACCCTGCTGTTGGCCTATCGCGGTGATGTGACCGCTGCGCGCTATCATGCGGAACGGTTGGTCGCGGAAACCGCCGACGAACAGCTGCGCGCCGGGTTGCAGACCTTTATCCTGAACAACACCTCGCGCAAGCCCGGCGGCTTTGCCCTGCGGTTCGCGCTGTTGCCGTCGTCGAACCAGACCCGCGGCAGTGCCGAGCAGGAGATTCTGATTGGCGGGGTGCCGTTCACGCTGAACCCTGCGTCGCGGGCGTCTTCCGGGGTGGGGCTGGCGATTGGTGGCACCGCGTGGCGGCGCTGGCAGTGGAATGAAAGATGGTCGGGCGTGGGCACCGCCAGTCTGGATGCGAAATTCTACGATTCCGCGCTGAACACGGAAACCACGGCCGTTGCACGCTTCGATGTCATTCGTGGCGGGCAGCGGGGGCGGTTCTCTTTCGGGCCGATTGCCGAGCTGAGCTTTTCTGATTCAGACATCGTGCGACGACGGTGGGGGGCGGAGCTGCGCGGCGCCTATCAGCTGCGTCCGCGTGATCTGGTGTCGGGTGCGCTGCGGTTTGACCGGCAGACCTATGACCAAAGCCCGTTTCGTGACGGGCACCGGATGCGGGCTTCGGTCTCGTACCAACATCGGTTGATGCCGACGCTCGGGCTATCCTTCGGCCTGTCGCAGCTGCGCGAGACGACACAGCGCGCGCATCTGGATCACCATGAAACCGGCGTGTCGATGGGGATCGACAAACAGTGGAAATCCGGCCTCTCGACCGGAGCGATACTGGCATACGAACAGGACAGATACGACGGGATCTTCCCCGGCACCACGACCCCGCGCGAGGATGACACCACCAGCCTCACCTTCACCGTGCAGCACAACAAGGTGCAGATCGGGAAATATGTGCCGCGCATCACCTATACCTACACGCGGGCGAAATCGAATGTGGCGTTGTTCGACTATGACAGCCACGACATCGGGGCGAGTCTCTCGCTCAAGTTCTGACGCGGGGCGGGCAGCCTGATGGGGTGCCCCTTCCCGCAAACACAAAAGAGACGGCCCGAATATCCTGACAAAACACAGGTTTGCGGGCCATTCGGGCATACCCTTGCCGTAAAACTTTCAAAAAGTTGGATTAATTCGCCTGCCTTACCTTGCGGCGCCTCGATCCGAGGTGCAGAAAGACGCCATCTACGCGGTGGTCTGCAAAGCAAGGGAGACACGTATGAACGACTGGAACGCTTTGGCGNGCGCGCTGTATGACGGCAGCTTTCGNCCGATGTTCATCAACGGTAAATGGTGNCCGGCCCAATCGGGCGCNGAGATGGATGCGCGCAATCCGGCGAACGGGTCTTTGCTGGCGACTGTACCGCAGGGGGGCGCGGCGGATATTGATGCCGCAGTGAAAGCCGCCCGCGCGGCGTTCGAGGGGCCTTGGGCCAAGTTCACCCCGTTCGAGCGTCAGGCGTTGCTGCTGCGCATCGCCGACAAGTTCGAGGCAGAATGGGAACGCCTGTGTCTGTCGGACACGTTGGATATGGGGATGCCGATCCAGCGCACGCTGGCCAACAGCCGTCGCGTGTTGGGGATGTTGCGGTTCTATGCGGGGCAGGCGGTGATGATCCACGGCCAGACGATCCCGAACTCCTTCCCCGGCGAGATCTATTCATCCACCGTGCGTGAACCCGTGGGCGTGGTCGGGGCGATCATCCCGTGGAATGCGCCAATCGCCGGTTCCGTCTGGAAGATCGCGCCCGCGCTGGCGACCGGCTGCACCGTGGTGTTGAAACCGTCCGAGGAGGCGTCGCTGACCGTGCTGATGATCGCACGGTTGATGCAAGAAGCGGGGCTGCCCGACGGGGTGTTGAATGTGGTGACCGGATTGGGGTCTGATGCCGGTGCCGCGCTGGCGGCGCATCCGGATGTGGACAAGATCGTGTTCACCGGTTCAACCGCCACCGGTCAGGCGATTGCCCGCGCGGCGACGGGCACGTTGAAACGCGTCTCGCTTGAGCTGGGGGGTAAATCGCCGGTCATCGTCTGCAAGGATGCGGATATCGACAAGGCGGTGCCGGTCGCGGCCATGTCGGTCTTTGCCAATTCGGGTCAGATCTGCATCGCCGGATCGCGGCTGTTTGTGGCGCGCGAGATCCATGACGAATTCACCCGCCGCGTGGCGGAGTTTGCCGCAGGGCTGAAGATCGGGCAGGGGATTGACGAGGGCACGGATATCGGGCCCATCATCTCGGCCCGTCAGGCCGAACGGATCGCCGGTTTCCTGTCGGACGGTCCCGCCGAGGGCGCAACGGTTCTGACCGGCGGGCAACGTGCCGAAGGGGCGGCGCTGGAGGGCGGGCATTTCATCCAGCCCACCGTTTTTGGCGGCGTCACCGACGACATGCGCATCGCCCGCGAAGAGATCTTCGGCCCCGTGATCTCCGCGCTGCCGTTCGATGAACTGGACGAGGTCGTGGCCCGCGCCAACGACACGCCCTATGGGCTGGCTGCTGGTGTATTCTCGACCAATCTGGGGACGGCGCACAAGCTGGCACATCGGCTGAAAGCAGGGTCCGTCTGGGTGAATATGTATCACGCCATTGATCCAGCGGTGCCTTTTGGCGGGGTCAAGATGTCGGGGTATGGCCGCGAAGGCGGGACCGAGCATCTGGAAGAATATCTGGACACCAAAGCGATCTGGATCAACGCGGATTAAACCGCGCCGCGGGACAAAGGGAGGAACGCGATGAAAGTTGGCATTATCGGTGTCGGTCTGATGGGCCACGGCATTGCGCGGAACGTCTTGCGCAAGGGCAAGTTCGAACTGGGCTTTCTGGATCACCCCGGCAACCAGCCGGTAGACGAGATTACGGGCCTTGGCGCTGTGGCGTATGACACGCCTGCCGCGCTGGCGGCGGTGAGTGATGTGATCATACTCTGCGTCACCGGATCGCCTCAGGTGGAGGCGATTGTCACGGGCGATCACGGGCTGGTGTCGGCGTTGAAACCCGGTGCGGTGGTTGTCGATTGTTCGACCGCGCTGCCCGACAGCACCCTGCGTATGGGCGACGCGGTGCAGGCCGCGGGCGGGGCCTATCTGGATGCGCCAATGACGCGCACGGCGAAACACGCCCATGACGGGGCGTTGAACCTATTGGTGGGGGGTGACGCCGCGGTGCTGGAAAAGGTTCGGCCCGTGCTGGCAAGCTTTACCGATACGGTCGACCACGTCGGTGCGCGTGGTCACGGGCACCGGTTGAAGTTGCTGCATAACTATGTGTCGGTCGGTTTCATGACCCTGCTGGCCGAGGCCGCAGCGCAGGCCGCCGATGCACAGATCGATCCGCAGGTCTTTGTGGATGTTCTGGNCGGTGGNGGCGGGGCCAGTGTCGCGCTNGANCGNNTNGCCCCCTATATCACGCAAGGCGACCGCGAAGGGCTGCCCTTTTTCGTCAGCAATGCACAAAAAGACATCGACTATTACCGTGCCATGTCGACCGCATCGGGGGCGCAACAGACCGTCGCCGATAACGTCTCTGCCGCGCTCGCTCGAACGGTCGAGGCGGGGCATGGTCAGGCCTATGTGCCCGAGCTGGTAAAGTTGTTCCGGAAATCCGCGCAGGGCTAAGCCAGCGTTGCGCGGTACCACGAGGGCTGCATCTTGTCAGCTTTGGTGGGTTTAGATAGCACATCCACAAGGTTACTGGGAGGTTACCATGAAATTCAATCTGACATATTTTGCGGCCGCAAGCGCCTTTGTCGCGCTGGCCGGTTCCGCCGCCGCGCAGACCGAGATCAAGATCGGCTATGCTCTGGCCCCCGACAGCCACTACGGCGTCGCGGCGCAGAAATTCGAAGAGGTGGTGCTGGCGGAGACCGGCGACCAGTTCAGCTTCAAGCATTTCCCGTCTTCGGGTCTGGGCGGCGAACGCGAAGTGATCGAGGGGCTGCAACTGGGCACCATCGAGGCAACAATCGTGTCCTCGGGCACGCTGGCGAACTTCGTCCCCTCCACCGGTGTTTTTGACATTCCGTTCCTGTTCAGCGGGTTGGACCACGCCCGCGCTGTGCTGGACGGGCCCATCGGTCAGGACATTCTGGGCGAGTTCGACACTGTCGGCCTGCACGGTCTGGCATGGGGCGAACAGGGCTTTCGCCACATCACCAACAACCGCAATGCGATCCATACGCCTGCCGATGTCGAAGGGCTGAAGATCCGCACGATGGAAAACCCCGTGCACCTCGCCGCCTTCGACGCCATGGGGGCCGCCCCCACGCCGATGGCCTGGCCCGAGGTGATTTCGTCGTTGCAGCAAGGTGTGATCGACGGTCAGGAAAACCCGCTGTCGGTGATCGTTTCGGTCAAGCTGAACGAAGTTCAGAAATACCTGACCCTGTCGGGCCACGTCTATTCGCCCGCGATGCTGCTGGTGTCCAAACCTTTCTGGGATGGGCTTGACGATGATCAGAAAGCCGCGATGGANAAAGCCGCNACNNAAGCGGCTGCCGCGATGCGGGGCTATGTCGACAATGTNGAAACCTCGGGTGTGGAAACGCTGAAAGAGCGTGGCATGGAAGTNAACGCCCTGTCCGCCGAAGAGAAAGCCGCGTTTCAGGCGTCGATCAAATCGGCCTATGAAGGCTACTATGACACCTACGGCCAAGAGCTGGTCGACTCGATCGTAAACTTCGAGTGAGCAATACCGCCGGCATCCAANGGGTGCCGGCGACATCGGGCGAGGGGAAGCCGTGAAGAGACTGGAAACCATTTTCGTGGCGTTGAACGGTTGGGCGCTGATCCTCATGCTTTCGGCAATGACGCTGGTCGTCGGTGCCAATATCACCCTGCGCTATGTGACCGCCCATTCGCTGCCTTGGGCAGATGAGGCGGCGCGCTATCTGATGATCTGGATGACCTTTGGCGGCGCGGGTCTTGTGTTGCGCACCGGCGGGCATGTCGCGATCACCAACCTACAGGACGCGCTGCCCAGCATGGGGCAAAAGCTGCTGCGGGCGGGGATTGCCTTGGGGCTTTTGGTCTTTTTCGGATTCATGGTCTACGTCGGCATCCAGTATGCGCAGCGCATGCAGTATCAGGTGACCCCCGCACTGCGGATGCCCTTCCTGTATGTCTACGCNGCGATGCCGGTCGGGTTTGCGCTGCTGATCGCCCACCTGCTGCTGATTGCGCNCCCCTTCATCATGGCGGGGGANTATAAACGTATGGACGGGGCCACCGCCGATCCGCTGCCCGGAGGCGCAAATGGCTGAGATCCTTTTTCCCGCGCTTTTCGTNCTNCTCGCCCTTGGTCTGCCCGTGGCCTTTGCNATGGCGATATCCGTCTTTGTCGCGCTGAGCTTCGGGTCGTCCTACCCCAACCTCGTTGTGGTGAAAGAGATGTTCTCGGGCCTTGATAGTTTNCCGCTGCTGGCGGTGCCGTTCTTTATCCTCGCGGCGGAGATCATGACCGGCGGGGCGGNGACCCTTGCGATGCTGCGCTTGGCACAATCGCTGGTGGGGCATCTGAAAGGGGGCTTGGGTCATGCGAATGTCGTCAGCTCTGCCATGTTCGCGGGGATCTCCGGCTCGGCGCTGGCCGATGCTGCGGGGCCGGGGACGATGATGATCCGCATGATGGAGAAGGGCGGCTATGGCCGTGCCTATGCCGGAGCGNTNACCATCTCGAGCTCGGTCGTGGGGCCGATTATCCCGCCGTCGATCACGATGATTATCTACGCCATGCAGGACCAGCAGGTATCGGTCGGGTCGCTGTTCATGGCGGGTGTGCTGCCGGGTATNCTGATCACCGCAGCGGTGCTGCTGGCCAATGCGCGGGTCAGCCACAAACGCGGCTATGCCAGCGGCGCGCCGATGCCCCCCTTGGCAGAGATCGCGCGGATCGCGCTATACGCGCTGCCCGCGCTGATGTTGGTGGTGCTGATCGTCGGCGGTATCCGTTTTGGCGTGTTCACCCCGACCGAGGCGTCGGTGATCGCGGTCTTCTACGCGCTGTTCGTCGGCATGTTCGTCTACCGGTCGCTGCGGGTCGCGGATCTGCCCGCNATCATCCTGCGCGCGGCCCTGGTGTCGGGGGCGGTGCTGTTGATCCTTGGCGCGGCGCGGGCCTTTGCCTGGGTGTTGATCATCGAAGGCGTGCCNCAGTTTCTGGCAGAGACGATCATTGCCTGGGATCTGTCGCCGATTGTCTTTTTGCTGGCGGTGAATGCGCTGTTGCTGGTCTTTGGCCTGTTCATGGACCCGCTGCCCGGGGTGATGATCCTTGTGCCGATCCTTGCGCCGATCAGNTTTGCGCTTGGGATNGACCCGGATCATTTCGCGATTATCGTGATTGTGAACCTGACCCTTGGTCTGACCACACCGCCGGTGGGAAGCCTGATTTTTGTCGTCTCGTCGGCGGTGAACATCAAGCCATCGGCCCTGATCAAGGAAATGCCGCCGTTCTTCATCGCANTGATGGGGGCGTTGCTGTTGATCACCTTTATCCCTGCGCTGTCCACGTGGTTGCCGACGCTCAGCGGGTTCTAGGGGGAACTGTCCTTTGATATCGGGTTGTTTGCCAAGGATAAAACCCAATTTAACCGTGCCTTAAGCAAAATAAACTTTCCCAGATTCGTGAAGTGTGGTCATGTTGGGGAAAAAGTTGGGCAGGCAATGACAATAACTTATGCAGCAGCGCGCAATGCGCCGATGTTGGCGTTGGAAGATGAACGTGTCCTGTTNAAGGATTGGCAGGTCAGCAAAGATAAGTTCGCNCTTGAATCCTTGGTGCTGTCNCATGCGCGNATCGTGTTCTACTGGGCGCGCAAGCTCAGCGATGATCAGGCCGAACGCGAAGACCTGATTTCCGAAGGGATACTGGGGCTGATCCACGCCGCCGATCTGTTTGATCTGGANCGGGACGTGCGGTTTTCGACCTATGCGAAATGGTGGGTCAAGAATGCCACGATGACCGCCCGCAACCACCTGCGCGCCATTGTCGAGACTCCGGCGGGCGTGCAGAAAACAGTGCAGCATTCCATTGATGATGATGACAGCTTCGCGCTGCTTGCGTCGGAAGACCCCAACCCCGAAGAGGCCGTGATCGCGCAGTCGTCGCAAACCCTGATCCGCGCGCGATTGCTTGAGGCGATGGAACGGCTTCAACCGATGGACCGCGAGGTGTTGCGGGCGCGGACCTTGCAGCAGCCCCCCGAAAGCATTCAGGATCTTGCCACGCGGATGGAGGTCACCCCCGCCAAGCTGCGCCAGATCGAACGCCGCGCGATGTCGCGGTTGAAGTATGAGCTCGCGGCGCGNGGCGTCATGACAAGCAAGATGCACTGAGATGAATGTCGCTNTATCCGCATTGATGACGGGGCAGGCTGGCGTGAAAACCGGCAAGGGCTCNAGCGCCGTGCCGGAAGGGTTCGCCGCGCTGATGGGAACCGTCGCAATTGGCGAGGCAGGTGCTGCGGTGCCGCCCTTCACCCTCGGCCCCGATGGTGAGCCTATTCTGCTGGGTAGTGACGATNCNACCNCCGAAGGGATGGCAGATGTGCTGGGGCTTTCCCNGACCACAGAGCAAGCGGGCGATCCGACGGCCCTGTCGATGGAGGCGTCCTTCACCGGTCTGATGTCGGCCGCCCAACCGACGGGCGAGGGGGCTACCGTTCAAGCAACTGGGCAAGTAACCACCGCAACCACGGTCAGCGCCCCCGCAGTCGCTGTGCCACAGNCNNTCGTGCAAGGTGTCGCGGGCGACGCAGACCCCCAGTTGCCGTTGGCCGCGCCACCATTGGCCGCTGACGCGGTAGCGGCCAATGTAACGCAGGGCCCTGTTAAGGTCGCGCCCGAAACGGCTGCACCTACGGTGCCATCCCCTGTCGAAGCGAAAACCGATGTTAAAATCGCGGCNCCCGCACNGCAAACCTCTGGCGTGCCGCAGCCCGTTNCNGCCCCCGCGACAGCAGTAGCGGCACAGCAACCAATCGCTGCTACGGCAGATGTTCAAAGCGTTGCGCAAACGCAGGGGGTGGCGGGGGTNCAACCTGTCCCTAAACCGCAGNTTAGTGACAAGGTTNCGACCCCGCCGCGTGCAGCACCCCAAGCCGNGGCCGCNGNTGAGGGANCCGCNCCGCCNGAACCATCAATCGACGCGGATACNCCCGTCGCGCCGTTGCGNCAGGCCGCTTTCGGGGCAGAGCCGCCGACCTTCTTGAACGCAGGTCAGAATGGCGCAGCCGCACAGGGCAAGACACCCGTTGATGTTACCGCGACCTTCCGGCCTGCCGAGGTGGTTCAGGCGCAGCCCGTGGAAAGCAACGCGCTGATCCTCGCCGACCAAGCGAGCGATCTGAAAGCCGCCGCGCCAAGTGCCGAGACGCAGGCCAAACCTGCACCGAAACCCTTTGCCGATGCGCTGATCTCGCAAGTGAAGGCCGTGGAGGCGAAAGAGGGCCGCACCTCGGTCAGCTTGCATCCGCGCGGGTTGGGGCAAATCGAGATCGAGGTCGTCACCGACAAGGACAGCGGCACCCGCGTTGTGGTCCGTGTCGAGAACCCTGCCGTACTGCAAACGCTGCGCGATGAACGCCAGCTTTTGGCGCAGGGGCTTGGGTTTACCGACGCGGGCAGCTTTGAATTCCAGCAGGGGTTCTCGGACGACGGTGCGCGCGATCAACAACGCGCTACCGCGGGGTTCGGTGGGGGCATTGATGACGGCGCAGGCCCTGTGACCGCTGGCGTTCAGCACAAAAATGTGGTGGATGACGGACAACTTGATATTCTCACCTAAGGGGGTGTGATCCATGCTGACAAGCCAGACACTGTTGAACAATTTCACAAGCACGAACCAAAGCTCGGCGCAGGATTCACTGGGCCAGTTGGGCGAGGATTATACCAAGTTCCTGACCCTGCTGACCGCGCAGATCCAGAACCAGGATCCGCTTGAGCCGGTCGATAGCACGCAGTTCGTCGCACAGCTTGCGCAGTTGTCGCAGGTGGAACAAGCGGTGCAGACAAACACGCAGCTAGAGACATTGACCAGCCAGATCAGCGGCTTGCTGAATCTGGGGGGCACCGATCTTTTGGGGCGCGATGTNACAGTGCAATCCGATGTGGTGATGCTGGAAGATGGCACGANNTCGACCTCCTANGAGGTGGGGGCCGGCGCAGCCGAGGTCANCGCGAAAATCTANGATCCGCTGGGGCGCAATGTGCGTACGATCAACGGTCTGTCCACNGTATCNGGCACNGCGAACCCGCTGGGGTGGGATGGCAANGACGATTACGGCAANGCGCAGTTGGCGGGGAAATACACCGTGGTGCTGACGGCGAAAGATGCCGCTGGCAACAATATCGCGATCCAGCCGTCGCGCAGTGCCCGCGTCGAAGATGTACGTTTCCGCGAGGGAGAGATCATCTTTGGTCTGGACGGCGGCGAAACGGCATCGTCGATCACCGTGAAATCGGCGAGCTGATCGGGCCTGTCAGTTGCGCAGGCTGGTATTGGCGTAAAAGCTGTTCAGCCGNGCCGTACGTACTGCCGGGAAATTAACGTAGAGCTTNCGNACGATTTGCGCGGCAAGCTCTGCTTTGCGGGCTTCTTCTTCGATCGGTTGGGCGAGGCTCAGGTCGGTTTCCGCAAGCTCGGCGATCGCTGACACGGTGGCGTCACGCAAACGGGCGCGCCCGACGGCACCGTTGATCTCGTGAAACGACGAAGCCCCCATGACATAGACATCCATGTCAAACACCAGATGCAGGATTTTGCGGCTCTGGATGATTTGCATGGTGAATTTGCCCAANGGCATCTTGAACATCANCTCTTGCGTGGCCGCCTGATCCGAGGGGGCNGATGTCGTTGGCCGCATAAAGCGTTCCCCGACATAGCCCATGGCCCCCGCACCAATCACGCAAACGGCGATGATGATGTATTTGATCACACCCGCGTCCCGCCTTAGTAGGGCAGGAACACTTCAAGCGCGTCCTGACCGTAGCGCGCNGTTTGCACCGTCGAAATCTGCCCGCGNCCGCCATAGGTGATCCGCGCCTCGGCGATTTTGTCNTAGTCGATGGTGTTCCCGACGTTGATATCGGACTGGCGGATGATGCCGGCGATGCGCAGCTCGCGCAGTTCGTTGTTCACCTTNACCTCTTGCCGTCCGGCGATCACGAAATTCCCGTTGGGTAGGGTCTGGATCACAAGGGCGGCCACCCGCAAGCGTATGGTCTCGTTCCGGCGGATCGACCCTTCGCCTTCGCTGGACGAACTGCTCGACAGGCCAATCAGCTGCCCGCTGTCGGTCGAGGTGTCGAAGTTCAGGATATCGGGGTCGTCCACCCCAGTGGAGGAGGACCGGCTGCGCCCTGTGGCATTTTGCAACTGCGCGCGGTCATCGATATCGATCAGAACGGTGACCAGATCGCCCACGTCGCCGGCGCGCCGGTCCTGGAACAGACGCGGTGTTGAATTGCTCCAGAGGCTGGCCTGATCCGCGCGTTTGGGCTGTTCAGGCGCTTTGGGCAGGGGCATCGGGATGCTCACGCGGTTGACCTCGCCCATGTGGTCGGGGCTCAGCGTCAGATCGCTGACTGTGGGGTTGTGGGTTTCCTGAAAATCACCACAGGCCGCCAGAAAAAGCGCCGAAGCTGCAAGCAGGCANCCGAGCCGNGCGGGAAAACGAAGGGATGTCATTGTACGACCTCGACGACGCCTGCTGCCATCGCGATGGTCGACAGGGCCTTGTTGCTGGAAAGATTGACGACGCGCAATTCCTGACCCTTATGGGCATCATCCAGGGCACGTCCTTTGGCCGTTAGCTGCAGCCCGCCATGGGTCAGACGGATTTTGACCTTTTCACCGCGGCTGATGATACGGGGCGGCATGACCGAATTGCGCGGGACGGGGCGGCCGGTGACCAGCATACGCCGCACCTGCTGGCCGACGAGTTGATCATATTCATTGATCGCATAGCTGCCGACCCGCTGCATCGGCATTTCAACCAGCGACACGTCCTGGGCGCGGACGATTTCATCGGGCACGATGCGCCGGTTGGGAACAGGCACGGTNAATGTCACCATCGCCAGACCCCATACGCGTTGCGGGACACCGCTGTCGGTNACCACATTTGCGATGAATTGGCCCGAGTCAGGGTCGATCCAGAACTCCTGCACGAAGTTGCCCTTCTTGATCATCCCCTCGGCCATGCGGATATCCAGCTTGGCTTTCGCGGGCAANGTNGCCCCCAGTTCGGCGACGGCGCGTTCCTCGATCAGGTCGGTCACGGGCACGGCTTGTGCAAGCNCAGGGCCCGCCACCACAAGAGCGGCGGCAAGCTGGAACAACACGAAAAGGGCAATGGCAACACGTTTCATCGGTTCAACCCGTTACTTGATCTGGTTCGTCGTGGTCATGATCTGATCGGCGGTCTCGATCGCCTTGGAGTTCATCTCGTAGGCGCGCTGTGCCGANATCAGGTCGGTGATCTGCTGGATGATGTTGACGTTCGACTGTTCAAGATATCCCTGCCGNGTGATGCCGACGCCGGGGGTGCCGGGGACGTTCTGTACAGGCTCACCCGACGCGGCGGTCTGCTCCATCAAGTTATCACCGACGGGTTTCAGGCCCGCTTCGTTCAGGAAGGTCGCAAAGTTCAACTGGCCCAGTTCCACCGGTTCAGGGGCGTTTTCGACATAGGCCATGACCACGCCTTCCTGATTGATTTCGACCTGACGGGTCAGTTCGGGCACGATGATCGCGGGCTCTACCTCATAGCCGTTCAGGGTGACNAGCTGGCCTTCGGCGCTNAGCTGGAAGTTCCCGTCGCGGGTAAAGNCCTGTGTGCCATCGGGACGGTTCACGGTGAAATAGCCGCGCCCCTCGATCGCGAGGTCCANCTGGTTTTCNGTNTGNNNCAAGCCGCCCTGGATGTTGTGACGGATCACGCCCGCCGCNTGCACGCCCAAGCCGATATCAGTGCCTACGGGCCGCGCAGTGCCTTCTTCGGATGTCAGCGATCCGGCGCTCGCAAAGCTTTGATAGACCAGATCCTGAAACGCGGCGCGCCCGCTTTTNAAGCCGGTGGTATTGGCGTTGGCGATGTTGTTGGCGATGACGTCAACGTTGGTCTGTTGCGCCAACATGCCCGTGGCCGCGATCCCGAGTGCTTTCATCTTATGCTCCTTCCGGCGGCGTTATACGCGCCCAAGTTTCTGGATGGCCGTGCGGGTCAGATCATCGTCNGACCCCATCAGTTTGACCGAATTCTCGTAGGCCCGCTGGATGTCGATCAGACGGGTCATTTCAAGGACGGCGTTCACGTTGCTGCCCTCNATAAAGCCCTGCTTGACCTGCGGGTTCTCCATCTGCTGCGGCTGGCCTGCGTTCGGGGGCAACTGGTACATGCCCGCGCCCATGGGCAGCATCTGCGCCGCCTCGTTGATCGCGACAACGCTGACCGCGCCAAGCACCGCGCCTTGGGGGTTGGTCACGGTGCCGCTGGTGGTGATCACCACCTCGTCCCCCACATCATCGGGCAGCACGACAGGCCCGCCGCCCACGCCAAGCAGGGGCATACCACCTGCGGTTTTCAACTGGCCGTCGACATCGACCACAAGACGCCCGTGACGGCTGTACCCGGTTTCGCCGCCGGGGAGCTGGAAGCTGAGCCAGCCATCACCGGCCACGGCGATGTCCATCGGGTTGCCGGTCTGCATCAACGGGCCGTCGGTAAGTTCAAGGTACGTCCCGCTTTCGCGCACATAGTTGATCGCATTATCGCCGCTGCCATCGGGTATGGATTCAAGCACGGGGTGGATCGCCTTGTAGCCCGAGGTCGTGGCGTTGGCGAGGTTATGCGCCGTCGTGTCCATGTTGCGGGTCAGCACGGTTGCCTGAGAAAGCGCCACATAACTGATATTGGTCATCTCATCCTCCGGCGGTGCTGAAGCATCACGAAAAAACGCATTGTACATGTCATTGCAAATACAAATTTTCATGAATACAAGGATAAGGCAAGTTCTATTTACACTCTCAAGGATAGGTGTGCGCCAGTATATTTGCATATCGGTGGTTAAGGCGTTGCTGGTTCTTGCGGTTCCGGCGGGTGTNCTTGTGGCCGCGCCCTCTGANGTGGTTGATACGCTGGATCACAGCGCGTTGGACGCAGGGCAGACATGGCGGCGGGATCTGGATTTGCGGCGCTGGTCTCCGGACGGGTTGCGCGATGATTTGCGGCNCAGCATNGCCAAGCTCGGCAGCCAGCGGGGCAATGACCAGACGCGGGTGATGATGGATGTGGCCGAACTGTATATGGCCCATATGCTGCTGTTCGAGGCGGGCTCTATCCTTGCCGAAGTGACCCCTGATACGCCGGTCCATAAACGCCGTCACCGTGCGCTGTCCGACGCGGTGCGTCTGCTGGCGGGGGANGCACCGACNGCGGTAACGCCACCTTTCAACACGTCTCCGCTGGCAGGCAACCGACCGGATCGCGCCTTTTGGGCCAGTCTGGACGCGATTGCCACTTCCGACGTTCGGCGCTTGTCGGATANTATCGAGCCAAGCTTTGGCGGGCTGAGCACGCAGCCGGAATCCGTCGTGCGGGCCGTTCTGCCNGTGCTGCTTGANGCGGCGATTGAGCTGGANAAGCGCGAATATGTCGACGCGACCCTGCGCCTGCTAGATGAAATGCCAGAGCTGGCCGGGGCCGAATCCGGTACATTCCTGCGCGCACGGGCCGCGCAAAAGCGGGGGGACGCGGCGACCGCGCTCAAGATCTATCTGGAAGCGGCAGAGGGCTGGGACCAATACGCCGTGCGCGCCCGTTTGGCGGTGGCGGATATGGCGCTTGCCGATGGCGGAAGAGGCGCGCTGCTGGCGGCACAATCGACCCTAGAGGGCGGATCAGAGGCGTGGCGCGGCGGGCGGTACGANCTGGAAGTATTGCGCCGGCTTGANCGGGTGTACCACGCATTGGGCAATGATCCCGAAGCCGTGCTGACCCTTGGCCGTATTCTGCTGCGGTTCCCCGAACGTGCCGAAGCCGCCCCGATTGAGGCGCAGGCGCAAGAATTGCTGGCAGATATCTATAAGGCAGGGGGCGAGGGGCAGTATCCGCTGTCGGCTTGGGTCGCGCTGCATCTGCGTTTGCTGCCCTATTTCCGCTATACCGANGGGTTCACGACGCAGATTGAAACNCTGGGNGANTANGTCCTGAAGNTGGGGTCGACCGATCTGGCGGCCAAGGAATACCGTCGNGCCGTGCGTATCTTGCAAGAAAAGCAGGAAGAACANGGCACCTCCCGCGNGGCCGAGATTTTNCGCCTGAACATGAAGCTTGCGCAAGCGCAGGTGCAGGGGGGGCAATTCGCCGATGCNCGGCTGACGTTGGAACTGATGGANGTAAGCGTCGCCCCCGAGATGGAGGANGCGCATCAGAGTTTGCTGGCGCAAACCCTCTCTAAACTGGGGGATAAGCCTGCGTTGCTGAAGGCGTCCGTCGATGCACCAACGGCGCAGCATTTGCGCGATGTGGGGCTCGCGCTGTCGGAGGAGGAGCGCTGGCCGCAGGCGGCGGACGTTCTTACGCAGCTTTGGCGGACATATCCGCAGGATTTTTCCTTGCAGGATGCCACGCGCCTGTTGATCGCGGCCTATCGGTCCGAAGATCAAGAGACGCTACAGCAGGTGACGCGTTCCTTCCCCAGTCTCACACCGTCTAAAGATCTGATTTCACTGGCAAACAGCATATCTGAGGTGCGCGATAACGTGCTGCCGCTTAGCGCGGGCGGGGCGGCGAAGCGGCTGGAGCAGCTAGAGAATGCCTTTGAAAGCATCGCGAATTCAGGGATATCTCCATGAACTCGGCTGCAAATTTCAGCTAAACCAAGGTTAGACAAAAATAAATCGCGAAAATTTAACCTTCTTTAAACCAATTCGATTATTTGTCCTGTTAGGCAAGAATACCAAGAACGACAACGAGGTAGGAAAATGAGCATTTCAAGTGCGCTTCAGACGGGTGTCAGCGGGCTGCGCGCCAACTCCAAGGCGGTTGGCAGCATCTCCGAGAACATCGCAAACTCGAACACGGTGGGGTACCGCCGCGGGTTCGCGCATATGGTCACGACCACTGCCTCGGGCGGGAATGGCGACGGGGTCTTGTCGGTCAACGCTGTTGAAGAGCTGGACATTTCGACAGCAGGCGGCCTGATCTCGACCAACTCCTCTACCGATCTGGCGATTGGCGGGAACGGTTTTTTCGCGGTGTCGATGAACCCGAACGAGACTGTGCAGACCAACTACATGCTGACCCGCGCGGGGTCGTTCCTGCCGGATGAACAGGGCAACCTGAAGAACGCGGCGGGATACTATCTTGCGGGCTACCCCTACGGGCTGGAAGGGGACATCGGGTCGGTCGACCGGACGTCCTTCAAGGATATGGAAACGGTCAACATCGGCAATCTGAACATCTCTGCCGGCGTGACGTCGACCATCACCGCCTTTGGCAACCTGCCATCGCAGGACACAGGCCAAGCCGATCCCGGCGCACCTTTTGTCACCTCGTCCGAAGTGTTCACCGCCTTGGGTGAAAGCCAGCGCGTGAGCTTTTCCTGGGCACCTGGCACCACGGCGAACACATGGGATCTGGCAATTGCGGATCAGAATGGCAATGGGCTCGGCAGTGTCACGATCGAGTTCAACAACGCCGGGCCTGCGGCGGGCTCTCCGCTGAGCTATAGCAACATCAATTCCACCGCGACGGCACCTGCCGCCTTTACCGTGGACCCTGCGACAGGCGTGGCGACGATCACCCTTGATAACGGGGTTGTCCCGCAAGAGATCGACATCACCCTTGGCAAGCCCGGCGCATTTGACGGGATCAGCCAGTTCGCGGGGGATTTCAGCCTCGCGTTTGATCGGGACGGGTCCAGCGCGGGCGAGCTGGTGCGCACCGAGATTACCGAAGACGGCACATTGTTCGGCGTTTTCGATAATGGCATGCGCCGCGCGCTTTATGACATTCCCGTCGCTGTCGTCGCCAACCCCAACGGGCTGGTCGAAGTGAAGGGCAACGCCTATCGCCTGTCGGGTGAAACAGGGTCGTTCTCTGCTTTGCAAGCCAATTCTTCGACCGTGGGGTCGATCAACGCCGGGGCGCTTGAAGGGTCTAACGTGGACATTGCGCAAGAGATGACCGACCTGATCAAGGCGCAGCGGGCATTTTCGACCAATGCCAAAGTGATCACCACCGTCGACGATATGATGGATGAAACCACCCGTCTGAAACGATAAGCCAGACGGTCTGACCGGAGCATGACATGAGCCTTTCGGGCGCGCTGAATTCGGCCACAGCCGGTTTGCATACGACACAGGGTCAGTCGCGGATCGCGGCGGATAACGTGTCGAATGCGATGACCCCCGGTTATGTCCGGCGCGAGGCGGTGCTGGTCACGGCCAGCGGCGGGCAGGGCGGGGCCGTCATCAGCGAGGTCCGCCGCGAGGTCGATGCGACGCTGCAACGGATGTCGCGGCTCGAAAACAGCCGGATGACGCAGTATCAGTCTATTCAGGAAGGTTTGACCACCTATACCGCCTATCTGGGGCAGCCCGGTGACGGCACATCGCCTGCAGACCGGTTTAACGAATTCCAGAACAGCCTGACAACGTTGGTCAATATGCCGTCGTCGAACGGGGCGCAGACATCCGTTGCGCTGGCGGCAGAGGATCTGGTGCGGTCGGTCAAAGGGGCGGCGACAACGCTATCGACGACGTTAAATGACGTGAATATGGAAATCCGCTATGAAGTCGCGGACCTGAACACGGCCCTATACCAGTTGCGCGATCTGAATGCCTCGGGCAGCGGCTTTACCCCCGGTTCGCTGGAGGCCGCGCAGTTTGATGAAAAGGTCGACACGATCCTTGACCAGATTTCCGGGATCNTTGACACGCGGATACATCGGTCTTCGAACGGGTCGATCAGCCTTTATACGGTCAGCGGGGCCGCATTGCTGGAGGGGCGCGTCGTNCAGGATGTGACCTTTAACCCCAGCGACGGCACATTGATGGCGGGNAATCAGGANATCACCCCGTTCAAAGACGGTGTGCGTGGTATTCAGCACGGCAGTCTTGCGGGGCTNTCCGANCTGAAGAGAGAGACTATACCGCAGTTTAGTCAACAGTTGGACGAATACGCGCGGGGGCTGATCCAGACCTTTGAAGNGGCCGATGCCAGCCTTGCACCGGGNGANGCGGGGCTGTTCACAGATAANGGGATCGCGTTTGATCCGGCAAATATCACNGGTCTGGCGAGCCGTTTGCAAATAAACAGCAAGATCTCCTCTACCGGCGATGCGGAGGTTTGGCGTATCCGCGATGGTCTGGGGGCCACTTCCCCCGGTGCAGGGTCTGAAACGGTGCAGATNAACGCNTTTCTGGCAGGGCTCGACACGGCGATGAATGCAGCGACGGGCACGGGTATTCCCGCCGAGGTCACTTTGCGCGATTTTTCGGCAGAGATGATCACCAGCCAAGCGGCCACGCGCGCACGGGCAGAGAATGACTTTAACGCCGCGGCCTCTGCGGCAGAGGTCGTTATGTCCGCGCGGCGCAATTCTGAGGGCGTGAATATTGATGACGAGATGCAGCAACTGCTGTTGATCGAACAAAGTTATGCGGCAAACTCCAGAGTGCTTACAGCNGTGTCAGAGATGATCGACACGCTGATCGCAGCGGTATGAGGCAGGGACAATGGTTCTAGGTATCAGCAGTTTTTCGTCGTTCCAGTTTAACCTTTTCAACCGTCAGAACGTGCAGCGNACGACGCTGGAATTGCAACGGGTGAGCGAAGAAGTCTCTACCGGAAAAAAGGCCGACATCTATNCCGATCTGGGCCCGCGCGCGGCCTCGGTGATGAAGCTGCACGGGCGTGAGGCGAATACCCAGACCTTCATGACATCGAACGACGTGCTGGCGAGCANGCTTGACGCGATGCTTGCGTCCGTCGATGCGGCACGCACGCAGGTACAATCGGTGCTGGAAAGCGCGCTGGTCAATGCCACACGCNATGGCAACGGGGCCGAGGTGTTGCAGATGCANGCCCGCGCCGCGCTGGAAAGCCTCGTGTCGACGATGAACACGTCGTATAATGGCGAGAACCTGTTTTCGGGGCTGGAATCCAACAAGACCTCGCTGACCCGCTGGCCNGAAACCAGTGCCGACACAGGCCGTTCACCGCAATCGGTGGTCGAAGANATNTTTGGNNCCGGTCCAACCGACCCAGCCAGCGCCCAAGCCATCGCGGATCAGCTAGAGACCGTGTTCAACTCGCAAGACGCCGACGCCAGCCGGAATTTTCAGGGCACCTTCTATCAAGGCTCGCCCGAGCGTGATGCCAGTNGNGCCGAGACAAAGCAGATCAGCGCCTGGGTGAATACCGGACAAGAGGTCGTCTACGGTGTGCGCGCCAACGACCAGTCTTTCCGCGATGCCTACAAAGGGTTGGCGATGCTGGCCGTGACCGACGTGAGCCAGATGGACGAAGCGGCCTATAGCACCTGGATGTCAGANGTGGTCGATAGCCTGTCGGCGTCGCAAGAGGGTATGTTGGATATCTCGGCGCGGATCGGGTTCAACCAGCAGATCGTCGAGAAGACCCAANCGCAGCTGANCGATCTGTCGCTNGTGCAGCGGACNCAAATCTCGAACTACGAAAGTGTTGATCCCTACGAGGCGATCACGCGCATGAATAGTCTGGAGACACAGTTGCAGGCGAGCTATCAGGTTTCCTCGCGGCTTTCGAGCCTGTCGATCCTGAATTACCTGCGCTGATCAGCCGGCTTTCGACGTCACTTCGGGCGAGCTTAGCTTGTAGCCGCGGCCATGCACGGTCTCGATATACTGCCAGCCTGATTTNGACGCGGANGCGAGCTTTTTGCGCAGTTTGCAGATGTAGACGTCGATGACCTTATCGAAGGGCTGATCGATGCTGCTGCCNTAGATTGCGTCATAAATCGCGTCTTTAGAGATGACTTTGTTCGAGTTCAGCGCAAGATGCTGGAACACCGAATATTCGCGTTTCGACAGTTTGATGCGGCTGCCCGATACGATCGGATCGCGCCCGTCGAAATAGGCGGTCAGTTCTCCGACGATCACGCTTTCNGAGGCATGGCCATAGTGNCGCCGGATGATCGAATTGGTCCGCGACAGCACTTCGGCCCCACGGATCGGGCTGACGATCACATCATCNGCGCCAAGGTTCAGCAGGTCCGACGTATCCTTGGCGTTGCGGAAATCCTTGAGCACGATCACCGGNTTGACGCAGCCTGCGGTACGCATCGCGCGGATATATTCACGCGTATCGTCNCATTCACCGATCAGAACNGCATTNGTCTGATGGCCGGGTTGCAGCAAAGGGCCAAGGCCNGTCGTGAAAAACTCGGCGGTGACGAACTGAAGCTCGATACCTGCGCTGCGCAGCTCTGCCGTAAGGCCGGCGCATCGTTCTTTNCGCTGTTCGAAAATATACATGCGCATGTTTGTGTGCCCTAAACCCTGACTATTCCTATCGGTAGCAAGTATATTCTGCGGTAGCAACAATTAATAGATGATTTAACTTGTATAAATCCGGTTATTACGTGATTATGCCAAGGATAGTTGAACTGTTCTTGTACCGGAGATTTCGCAATGGCGCACGGCCAGCGACGCCCCATGACCCGCCTGCTGCGTTGCCTGCAGGCCCTTGCCGCCGCAGCGCTTTTGGTTGTGCCCGCGATGCCGTCCTGGGCCGAGGTCCGGATCAAGGATATTGCGCATTTTGAAGGTGTGCGGGAAAACCATCTGATCGGGTATGGCCTCGTCGTTGGGCTTTTGGGGACGGGGGACAAGCTGAACTCCAGCCCGTTCACCCGTGAATCCATTCGGGGGATGCTTGAACGGCTTGGCGTTGCGAACCTTGATGGCGAGGCGCTCAAAACCAAGAACACCGCCGCCGTGATGGTGACGGCCAAGCTACCCCCTTTTGCGCGGCGCGGCTCGCCCATCGATATCACGGTGTCGTCGCTAGGAGATGCGACAAGTCTGCGGGGAGGTACCTTGTTGATCACCCCGCTGACGGGCGCGGATGGTGAGGTCTATGCCGTGGGGCAGGGCGCGGTTGCGGCGTCGGGCTACCGCGTGGATGGCAATGCCGCGAGCGTTGTGGATGGCGTGCCGACCATCGCGCGGATCGAAAACGGGGCCATCGTCGAGCGCGAGATCGAATTCAGCCTCTTTCAGCTCGACAGTATCCGGATTGCGCTGAATAACCCCGATTTTACCACGGCGGATCGCGTGCGCGAAGCCATTGCGAAACACCTTGGGTCCAGTCAGGTCGAGGTGCTGGATTCCGGCACGATCGAGGTCTGGGTCGGTGACAAACGCAACGCGCCCGAGACGATCATGGCGGTGGAAAACCTGCTGGTCACGCCGGACGCCGTGGCGCGGGTCGTGATTGACGAGAAATCGGGCACCATCGTCATGGGCTCGGACGTGCGGATCGCGCAGGTCGCGATCAGCCAGGGTGGCCTGACCGTGCGGGTGCGCGAGAATTTCGGCGTCAGCCAGCCAGGTCCGATCAGTCTTGGCGGAAATACGGCCGTGATCAGCGAGGAACCTATCTCTATCGGGGGGACGACCGTGATCGTGCCGGAGACCGAGATTGATATCGAAGAAACTGACGGCAGCTTTACCATTCTGAACGGTGACGTGAGCCTGCAAGAGCTTGTCGACGGGCTGAACGCCATCGGCGTCGGCGCACGGCAAACCATTGCGATTTTGCAGGCCATCAAGGCCGCAGGGGCGCTTCACGCCGATCTGGAGATTATCTGATGACCGGTTCAATCCCCCCGTCACTGCCCGTATTCGATATCGCCAAACCCGACCGCGCGGCGCAGACAGGTAAAGAATTCGAAAAGGTGTTCTTAACCCAGTTCGTCGACGAGATGATGAAAACCGCCGGTGCCTCAGCTTTCGGCGGGGAACAGCAGGCGGATATGTGGCGGTCTTTCATGTCCGAAGCCGTCGCTGGCCAGTTGGTAGAGCAGGGCGGTTTGGGCTTTTCCGGTAGCGTGTCGCAAATGCTGGACGCCTACGGGCAGGGCAAAGCCAAATTTGCGGAGCAGGGCGAATGACCCCGCGCACCTTCCGTTTCGGTCAACGCGGCACCGCCCCCGAGGGCGAGGCCCCTGACCAGCTGGCGCTGACCCCGCAGGACGAGGAAAACATTCACGCCTATGTGGCGAAAATCCACGACACCATCGACGTGCTGAACCGCGAGGTCGATGCGATCAAAGCCGGCAATCTAGATGTCGTTAGCGCGATCTTCGAAGAAAAATCCCGCGCGTTGAAGTGGCTGGAGCTGCAAACCCCACTGGTCGAACCCTTTATGGATCACCCGATTATGAATGAGCTGGAGGTGAAGGCACACCTCAAGCAGTTAAAGGGGGCGATTGAAGAGGACAGCGCAATTTTATCCCGCATGGCCGTCGCCGCCCGCACCATCCTGCGCGAGGTCAAAAAGATCAGCAATCGCAATGCGCTAGACGGAAATTATGGCAAGATGGGCCAACGTGTGAGCGGCGTTGCGGATAAGAACATGCGCGTCGATCAGAAATTCTAAAGCGCGTTTCGCCGATTTTACTCAATTTGTTAACCCTGCTTTAACCTGAACTGCTATGTAGTTCAGGTTAGCCATTTACGGCTGACCTCAGTCAGAAGACTGGATCAATACGAGAAGCAAGGAGAACATTAAATGTCGTCCATTCTCACCAATACCTCCGCAATGAACGCTCTGGCCACGTTGAAAGACGTGAACCGTGGGCTTAACCAAACACAGGACCGTGTTTCCACCGGCCTGAAAGTGGCGTCTGGTAAAGACAACGCCGCCTATTTCGCCGTCTCTGAGACGATGAAAGGCGACAGCGGCATGTTCAAAGCCATCAACGAAGGCATGACCGCGACCAAGAACTCCGTCGCGACTGCCCGTCTGGGTGCCGAAACGGTTTCGGATATTGCACAACAGATCGTAGAGCGTGTTGCTTTTGCGCAAACTGATGGCGTTGACAGAGCGGATGTTCAGTTGGAAATTAATGCGCTGGTCGAAAATATGGCATCTGCGATAGGTCAGGCTACATTCAACGGTAACAACTTGGTGGATTCTTCTGCTAGCGTAACCGTAGTAAACGGCGTTACACGTAATGCTGGTGGTGTTGCAAACACGTTTGGAGCAACAACCTTTACTTTCAACGAGGCCGATCTCGCAACTATTCAAACTACATTTGCCGGTATCGACGTTGTGACTGACCAATCCAGCGCGACTCTCCAGACGCAGCTTACGACGGCAGAAACTCAGCTGGGCCTATCAATTGATGCAGCAACTAGCTTGGGTATTACGGAAAATACGCTCGACAGCCAAATGCAATTTATCGATAGCTTAGCAGACACGCTGGATTCCGGCGTGAGCTCGATGGTTGATGCGGATATGGAAGAAGAAGCGGCGCGTTTGCAGGCCTATCAGGTTCAGCAGCAGCTGGCGACGCAGTCCTTGTCGATTGCAAACCAGGCGCCTCAGAACATCCTGAGCTTGTTCCGTTAATTCGGTTTAGGCGTTATATGAAAAACCCCTCTCCGCCACTGGTGGGGAGGGGCCCTGACGAAGCACCTACCGGCTTGGACAGACGTCCCGCCGGTTTTTTTATTGCGCCTGACCAGCCTCGGTGCGGGCGCGTTCCTCGAAAAAACTCCGCAGCGGGTCGTCGATGCCGGACTCCAGTATCATCCGGTAGGTGTCGGCAAAGCCTTCGGCGGCTGGGGTCTTGTCGCCGCGGCTTTGTGACAGGAATGGGCTGGCCACGCGGAAGAATGTGATGGCTTGGTCCGTTTCCGGGTCGGACCCGGCTTTATACGCCCCCAATCGGATCAGATCTTCCATATCGGCGTAGCGGCCCAAGGCTTTGCGTGCGACTTTGGTGATCTCGTATTCTTCGGGAGAGTGGCAGCCCGGCAGCATCCGCGACAGCGATTTTTGTAGATCGATCGCGGGAAAACGCCCCTGTTCGGCGATGCGCCGGTCGAGCACCAGATGCCCATCCACGATCCCGCGCACCGCATCCGCGATGGGTTCGTTCATATCGTCCCCATCCACCAGCACCGTATAAAGACCGGTAATATCACCTTCTGCCGCCATACCGGGGCCCGCGCGTTCCAACAAATGAGGCAGTTCGCTGAACACCGACGGCGGATAGCCCCGCAGGGTTGGCGGCTCGCCACGGGCGAGGCCGATTTCACGCTGCGCCATCGCAAAACGGGTGACGCTATCCAGCAGCAGCAGCACCTGCTTTCCCGTCGATTTGAAGTATTCGGCAATCGCGGTCGTGGTTAATGCGGCCTGTTTGCGCAGCAGCGGTGCCTCGTCCCCGGTAGAGACGACGACAACGGCGCGCGCCATGCCTTCCTCGCCCAAATCCTCCTGGATGAACTGTTGCACCTCGCGGCCGCGTTCGCCGATCAGCCCGATGACAATCACATCGGCATCCGTATTGCGGGCCAGCATGGCCATCATGGTCGATTTACCGACACCGGAACCCGCGAAAACACCCATCCTCTGGCCGCGACAAATCGGGGTGAAAATATCAATGCATTTGATCTGTGTTTCCAGCTTCTCGCCCACCTTCTTGCGGTCGAATGCACCGGGGGGGTTGGCGCGAAAGCGGGTTTTGCGGCGCGGGCGGCGCGCGCGGGTGTATTGCGTAAGGGGGCGGCCAAGCGCATCAACCACCGTTCCGATCCAGCTGTCGTCGGGGGATACCATATCGTCATGCTCAATCAATTCGACGGTGTTCCCGACGGACACGCCCTCCCATGTGCCGAACGGCAGAACGCAAAGATCACTGCCCTGTGCGCTGACGACTTCGCCATCGATGTGTCCTGCGGGGGTGTGCACCCGACATTGGCTGCCGATCGCTGCCATCGCCTCCAGCCCGCTGACGGTGAGGGTCATGCCGGTGATGGACCTGACGATGCCCGAGATCTTTGCGCTGGCGCATGAATAGATGGACTTTTGCAGGTTTGCGAAGGCAGAAGTCAAAATATACTCTTTCGAAAATATTCTATCCTTGCTATATAACAAGGATAAATAATGAGTCTAGTATGAATACAGATCCCACATCCTTGTTCAGTCTTGCACCGAAACGTTTGCAGTGGCTTGCCACGCGGCAGAATGTCGTGTCCGAGAATATCGCGAATTCTGACGTTGCGGGATACCGCGCGCAGGATGTGCAAAGTTTTGCCAGCTATTTGGAAGACGCAGGTCGGTCGCAACGTTTGCAGGAGGCCGAGGTGGTTGAGGCGCGGGTTCTGGGTGGCGCTACGGCAACCGGGAATAACGTGAATCTGGAAGAGCAGTTGGTCGAGGCGAACAGCGCCTCGGGTCAGTTCCAAATGGCCGCGAGCCTGTACCGCAAAGCGCACGAGATGGTCTACGCCGTCGCTGGCCGGAAATAACGGAGAGACGCGCGATGGATTCCCTTTCCAGAATTTCGGCAACAGCAGCCAGCGGGATGCGGGCGCAGGGTGACCGGTTGCGCATCGTCTCTGAAAACCTTGCCAATGCCAGTTCGACCGCGCAAACGGCGGGGGGCGACCCGTACCAGCGCAAGACGATTTCTTTTGAAAGCGCTACGGATCCGTCAACGGGGGCAGCGATTGTGCAGTCTGCAGGCGTGCTGCGGGATGATGCCGATTTCACACTGCGGTATGAACCATCGCACCCCGCGGCGGATCAGAACGGCTATATCAAGATGCCGAACGTGAACCCGCTGATCGAAATGAGCAATATGCGTGAAGCCGCGCGCAGCTATGAAGCAAACCTTTCGATGCTGGACAAGGCGCGTGACATGCGCCGTCAGTTGGTCGAGCTGTTGAAGTAAGGTGCCAGAATGACAGATTTTTCCGCCATCCGTTCTTCCTACGTTGAAGCCGCCTATGCAAAGACGGTGCAAGGCGAAACGCGGGGTGCAAAACCCGCTGGCCCCGCCCCAAAAGATTTTGCCCAGATGGTCGGCGATGCCGCGTCGCAGGCCGTGGAGTCGGTGCGCGAAGGCGACCAGATGGCGATCAAGGGGCTGACAGGGCAAGCCAGCCTGCAAGAGGTTGTTCAGGCCACCATGGCGATGGAGCAGACAGTTCAGGTTTCGGTCGCGCTGCGTGACAAACTGGTGGAAGCGTACCAAGAAGTTATGCGTATGCCGGTTTAACGTCAGGTTAACACGCGCCATGTTTTTCGGAGGTCCGCTGTGGATTCTGTCACTATCTACGAAATCATCCGGCAGACGTTAACCGTAACATTGATCGGATCGGCACCTGTGCTTGTTGTGGCGCTTGGCGTCGGGCTTGCCATCGCGTTTTTCCAGGCTTTGACACAGATTCAGGAAATGACGCTAACGTTCGTGCCCAAAATCGCTGCGATTTTTGTGACGCTCGCCATCAGCATTCCATTTATTTTTTCGACACTTGTCGGGCTCTCGGACCGGGTGTTCGATCTTGTCTCCAACGGGGGGCTCTAGGGTGCGCCTCACCGTCTTGTTCATGGTTCTCTTGCTGCCCGTCTCTGCCTTGGCGGACAAAGGCGGTTGGACGGGGTTTTACACGTCATCCGCTCCTGCCGTGAAGTTGGGTCGGCAAAACGCCACGTCAAATCCGATGCGCGTCTGCGTGGACGAGATCCTTTCGGCTGAACAGCGCTATAACATTCCCGGTAACCTATTGTTGGCGATCGGGATTCAGGAAGCTGGACGTCAGGTGAACAACAAGCTGGTGGTATGGCCGTGGACCGCAAACACAAACGGTACCGGCACGTTCTTTGGCAGCAAGCTCGCATTAGAAGCGCATGTGCGCGAGACAGAGGGCCGCGGCATCCGGTCCACGGATGTGGGATGCATGCAGATTAACCAACGGTGGCATGGCGACCAGTTCTCCTCGCTAGAAGAGGCGACGACGCCAGCGCATAACGTCGATTATGCCGCACGTTTTTTGACCGCGCTATATCACGAGACAGGCGATTGGTGGCAGGCTGCCGGCCGGTACCATTCGTCTAACCCCAGCTACAAAGCTGTTTATCTGCAGAAGTTGCAGCAGAATCAGCGCATCGCCCAGGCATTCCTGACCCGCTTTGCAAGCGATGTTAGCCCGGGCAATAGCACCCCGCAGCAGGTTGCAGTCACCCGCGAGATGCCCGATTTCAACTGGAGCGCCGATCTGAGCGGTGCAAACTCCGGCAAAGCGGGCGGCGCGCTGTCTATCTATTCTACGCAGGCGTTGGCCCCCATCCTGCCCCATTACGCAGAGGTCAACTGAGCGTGGCGACACCAGACACAAATCCGCAGCCCTTCAGCTTTGCCAAGCTGAGCGGTGCCAATCGCGACATCGGGTTCGCCGTGGGGATGGTTCTCATCCTGGCGATGTTGTTTATTCCGTTGCCTCCGTTCTTTCTGGATCTGGGTTTGGCGATTTCCCTCGCGTTGTCCGTTCTGATTCTCATGGTGGCCCTGTGGATCGGTACACCCTTGGAATTTAACTCCTTTCCGACGCTTTTGCTGGTCGTCACGATGCTGCGTCTGGCACTCAACGTATCCTCCACCAGATTAATTTTGAGTGAAGGTCATAACGGACCGGGCGCTGCGGGGAATGTCATCGAGGGATTTTCGCAGTTTATTCTGGGCGGCGACTTCATCATCGGCATTATTGTTTTCACAATTCTGGTGATCATTAACTTTATCGTCATCACTAAGGGCTCTACTCGAATCGCGGAGGTTGCGGCGCGATTCTCGCTGGATGCGATGCCGGGTAAACAAATGGCGATCGATGCTGACCTCGGCGCCGGTGCCATTACGGAGGAGGAGGCGAAACTACGGCGTAAAACGGTCGAGGAAGAAAGCTCGTTCTTCGGGGCGATGGACGGTGCGTCCAAGTTCGTCCGCGGTGATGCTGTTGCAGGATTGATCATCACGCTGATCAACGTTTTTGGCGGCATTATGATCGGTATGATCAGCCACGGACTGAGCGTGGGCGACGCGATGAGCCGCTATACAGTGCTAACGATCGGTGACGGTTTGGTCACGCAAATCCCGGCGTTGGTCGTGTCTCTTGCCGCTGGTTTGTTGGTGACCAAAGGCGGAACACTGGGTGCGGCGAACGAAGCCGTCTTGGGGCAGCTCAGCAATTTTCCCAAGGCTTTGTATGTCGCGGCGGGGCTGACATTCTGTATCGGTTGGCTGCCCGGCTTTCCGTTGATGATCTTTCTTGCGCTCTCTGCCGGGATGGCGGGCTTTGGCTATATCATGCAGAAGTCCTTTGTAGAGCGGGACAAAGCCGAGAAACTCGCCGCCGCGCGCGACGCGGCACCTGTTGAGAGTGCTGAAGACAAGCTGTCGGATATGCTGCGCGTTGATGATGTCCGGCTGGATCTCGGCTCTGGTCTCGTGCCGATGATTACCTCGGTCAATGCGGCGCTGCCGGGTAAGGTTAAAAGCCTGAGGTCGTTGTTTATAAAGGACTTCGGGTTTGTCTTGCCGTTGGTTCGGATCAAGGACGATGCGGAGCTTCCCGCCTATACCTACGCCATTTCCCTGCAAGGGGTGGAGGCCGCGCGTGGGGAAGTGGACCCGATGATGATGATGGTGATTAACCCGTCGGGGCAAGAAATCAACCTTCCCGGCAAACGCACGCGCGAACCGACCTTCGGGTTGGAAGCGATCTGGGTTGACGAAACGCGCGCATCCGAAGCAGAGCTCATGGGGATGACTGTCGTTGATCCGGAAAGCGTGATCACCACGCATCTGACCGAGGTGATCAAGGAGCATATGCCCGAGATCCTGACCTATGCCGCGACGCAGGAATTGATCGAGGGGCAGGGCAAGGAATATCAGAAACTGCTTTCAAGCGGCTCTGACAGCAGCTCGGCTGTTATGTTGCAGCATGTCTTGCAGGCGCTGCTAGCAGAGCGGGTGTCGATCCGAAATCTATCGATGATCATCGAAGCGGTCGCGGAGGCAAGCGCCACGTCCAAGAATATCCGCACAGTGATCGAGCACGCCCGTAGCAAACTGGCTAAACAAATTTGCCAATCCTTGAAGGATTCCCAAGGATATGTGCCGGTCATAAATCTGGGTGGAGATTGGGAGCGCGAGCTTGCGAGTTCGATCTCTAAAGCGAACGGGGAAGAAACCTTCCTGATGTCGCCGTCGCGGGTACAGGAGTTTGTTCTTGCAGTACGCAAGGAAATCCAGAAGTTTTCAAGCGCGGATGAATGGCCGGCCATTCTGGTCAGCCCGCAAGCGCGGCCCTACGTCCGGTCGATCCTCGAACGGGTGAGCCCCATGACCCAAGTGATTTCGCACAACGAAGTCCACCGCAAAGCGTCGCTACGTACTGTTGGCACCGTCGGTTAACCGATCGTGGCAATCGAACCCTTCATCTCGACGCTATTTTTCTCTTTTTTCGTGGTGTTTGCCCGCATTGGCACGGCGCTGATGTTTATGCCCGGGTTTGGGGAGGTGCAGATTCCGGTGCGCCCGCGGCTGTCCTTGGCGGTGCTGATCAGTCTTTCCCTGCTTCCGCTGACGCCCATTGCAAGCGCGCTGCCTGATAGCGCGGTGACCGCGGTGTTCCTGTTGGGCGCCGAGGTGCTGATCGGGCTGTGGATTGGTCTTTGCGCGCGTATCCTATTGTCAGCATTGCAGTTTGCGGGGTTCCAGGTGGGGCAGGTGTCTGGTTTGGCAAACGCTTTTGGCCCGTCGTTCGGGTCGTTTGAAGGCGCGACGATGGTGGCGACCTTGCTGCTGATGAGCGCGGTGACCATGATCTTTGTCACAGACACCCATCATCTGATCATCCGCGCATTGCTTGCCAGCTATCAGGTGTTCCCGCCCGGACAGTTCGTGCTCGCCGATCTTGCTGATCAAATACTGCGTGTCGCGAGTGCGAGCCTTTACATCGGGACGGCAATTGCGGCCCCTTTCTTTGTGATGGGTGTGATTTTGAACCTTGGCATGGGGTTGGCAAACCGGATGATGCCACAACTGCCCGTGTTTTTCGTGGCGGCATCGCTGTTGATCGGGGCAGGGCTGCTGATCCTTGCTATCGCCCTGCCGGCCATGCTTGATTACTTCCTAGTGCGATTCCAGGAGTGGATCATGGGCTTTAGGATCTAATCATGGCCGAGAATAGCGACAGCACGGAAAAGACCCTAGAGCCAACCGAAAAGAAGCTTAAGGACGCGCGCAAGAAAGGGGATGTCCCGTCTTCAAAGGAGACGGGAAACATGGTCGTTGTCGTGGCGATGTTGGGGATCGCCGCCTTGGTCTTGCCCTATCAGGCCCCGCAAATCGTCGTCGCGCTGTCGGTTCTGCTGGACCATTCCCCAAATCTGATGGTCGCCACGGGAGAGCCGGGGGTGATCCGGCTGGGGCAAATCATGAGCGAATTCTTCTATATGATCGTATGGGCAGTTCTTCCTATCTTTGGCGTTTTGTTTTTGGGCGGCGCGATTGGCGCTGTGATTCAGGGTGAAACCGTCGTCGCGGCAGAGCGTATCAAACCAAAGCTTTCCAAATTATCACCGCTGGAAGGGTTGAAGCGTCTTTTTTCGGCCAATGCGCTGGTCGAATTCGCGAAAAGTATCGTCAAAGTCTTGGCAATCGGTGGGCTTGCCGTGTGGTTCACGAATGAAGCGGTGCGGCGGATCTGGACCTCGTCGGGCTTTATCCCCGAGCATCTGCCCGGCTATCTGACCGCCGCTGCTGTTAAGCTGTTGATTGCGGCTGCAATTCTGCTTGTGCCAATCGCGATTGCCGACATTCTGTGGCGTCGTTTTGATTGGCGGCGCAAGCAAAGGATGAGCCAGAAAGACATCAAGGACGAACATAAGGAATCCGAAGGCTCCCCCGAAATCCGGCAGAAACGGGCGCGTCGCCGGCGTGAGCTGTCACAACAGCGTACAATCACTGCTGTGCCTTTGGCGGATGTCATTCTGACCAACCCAACCCACTATTCGATCGCGCTGAAATACGACCCGGCGCAGGATATGGCCCCGGTCTGTATCGCCAAAGGCGCAGATCATCTGGCGCGGCGCATCCGCGAAGTGGCTGCGGAGCACGATATTCCGATGATCGAGAATAAACCGTTAACGCGAATGCTGTATGACGAGATCGACGTCGATCAGGTCATTCCCGTCGCCCATTGGGAAATTGTCGCCGAGATCATCAGCTTCGTCTTTGACCTGCGCAACAATAAAAAGCGGGCGGCACCGCAGGGGTCTACCCTGCGGACCGATCCATATTAACGAAGCTTGATACCTGTAAGGTCTTGGTCCGCCGGAAGCTGCGAACGTTCCAGAATGATTTTGGAGACGGCGCGCGCCCGTAC
Source organism: Sulfitobacter sp. TMED3 (assembly GCF_002167505.1). Taxonomy (NCBI): domain Bacteria; kingdom Pseudomonadati; phylum Pseudomonadota; class Alphaproteobacteria; order Rhodobacterales; family Roseobacteraceae; genus Sulfitobacter; species Sulfitobacter sp. TMED3. The sequence goes on from NZ_NHBI01000012.1 coordinate 67,942, forward strand.
AGGCGGGATCTTTGCAAGGATAGGGGCGGCTGTTCTTGGCTTCATGGTGCCAAGGATCATAATCGTCGTCTCGATGTCCAGATCATCCATGATACGCGCCGCATCGGTCGGCTTCATATTCGTGTAAAGCTGGATCAGACGATCAAGGTCTTCGGTCTGCGCGGCATCAACGCGACCCAGCAGATCCTCGATAGAGGTCTTGAGCTCGGTCAGAGATGCTTTTTCGATGTTAAGCCGTTCGCGGGCCAGCGCAAACTCAGCACGTTGGTTTTCCAGCTCTTCCTGCTGCAACCGCACCAATTCGCGTTCTTTCGTGAGCGAGATCAAAACGTCTTCGGGCGCTTCGCAGCCGTTTGAAAGTTCGGGCAGGTTGCCCACCAGCGGCGGTGCATCCTGAACCGGTTGCAGGCCCGTTTCCTCTTTGGTTTCAGCGGCAAGAACGACCATCGGCTGCTGCGGCAGCGCACTATCCTTGAACAAGGGCAATTCAGGAAAGGATAGCGCGGCTTTGGCGCAGAGCGTCAGGGCCAGCCCCCCAAGGATAATTTTCCCGTTCAACATACCTGGTCCAAACATCTATCAGCCCTTTGCCGCAGAAGAATTTTCGAAAAACGCGCGCACCATCTCTTTTTTATCCCGTACCACGCGCACGCCATTGCGTTCTGCCGGCGCTTGCTTGGTCGCGCGGCGGCTGGCGAAAGAGGCGGCTGTTTCTTCGGGCGGGGGAGGCGCTTCGACGGGGGCCGGCGCACGTTGGGCAGTTTCGATGCTTTCGCGCATGTGGTGCACAGATTGTTCGGATTTATCGACCGCAGAGGAGAATTGTTCGACCAGCGGTTCAAGCTGTTTCAACGTCGCCGTCAACTTGCGCAATTTCATCGAAACCACGTAGCCATAGCCGATGCTGCCGATCAGCAATACGACGATCAGGCTGTCAATTATCGTTGCCATCATCTTCGTGGTCCTCCAGAATTTCCAGCTTTTCGGTAATTTGTACAGCCACATAGCCGTTGTTGCGTTTGCCCAACGACACGTTGAACATCGGGGTGTCGGCACAGGTCACAGTGGCATCGCGGCCTTCCTCGATGCCGAAATCAATGGTGTCGCCGGGCCGCCATGACATGATTTTTTGGAGCGGAAAGACGTTTTCGGACAGGACGACATCCAGATCGACGTTCGCCCGTTCGATCTGCGCCCCGATCAACCCGCGCCACTGGTCTTGCGACACCATACGGTCGCCGAAATAGACTTTACCCAAGTCGGGCAAGATCTGTTCAAGTGCGTCATAGGGGATGACAAGATCAAGGTTTCCGGTATTCCCTGCAAGGGTCAACGACAGCCGTAACCGCGCGCAAAGGCTTGTGTTTTTGGCAATCGCGGCACCTTCGGCCTCGGTTTCGATGCGATCGAGTTCGAGGTTCGCAGCCCCCACAACCGACAAAGACCGCTCCAACTCGGCAAAGACGGCAGAGGCGAGCCGTTCGCCAAAGCCAAGCTCGATCGCGGTAAAGGGATCGGTGTTGTCGAGATCGACGTTCTTGGCGTTCCCGCCCAGCATCAGTTCAACCGCGGTCATAAGCACCGTTTGATCCATCACCACAAGGATTTCACCGACAAAGGGGTGACCTGTGCCAACGGCCAGAAACGTAGGCTTGGGCAGCCCTTCGATCACTTTGCCCATGGGGATATAGTCAAGCGAGGCAAGTGAGGCTTCACACATGGCGCGCATCAGGTCGGGCAGGGCAACCGACAGGTTTTCGACCATGCGATCGCCAATGATGTCGAGCATGGGCAGGCGATCAAAGGTGAAATCCGACATGCGGATGATCTCGTCGATCAGGGTGCTGCCTGCTTCGTCGGGTCGCCGTGCTGTTGTGTCGCTCTCGCTCATCGCCGCCTCCTACTGCACGATCAGGTCTTTGATCAGGATTTCCTGCGGCAGATCGCTGCCCACGGCGGCGCGCGCCCGTTTCAGCAGTTCGGCCTTGATATAAAGAATGCCCGCCATGCCGCGCACGTCGTTTTCGGTCAGCCCACGCAGGTAGCCGTTGAAAAGATCGCGCATGAAGGGCTGGCGTTCGACCATCAGCTTGTCCGCGCCCGCATCGGGCCGGTAGGCGACCATCAGGTTCACCTTAAGAAACGCCGATGTCGGCGTGCCGTTCTGATCGAAACCTTGGATGTTGGTCAACATCTCGCCCAGATCGATCAGCCCTGTGCTTGCGGCCTTGGTATCGTCGGCATGGTCTTCGGCATCACCCTCGTCCTTGGCGTGATCGTCTTTACCATGATCTTCCGTGTCGGCGTGATCATCCTTGGTGTCCGTCTGATCGGCTTCTTCGCTTTTATACTCGGGCTCGAAGGCTTCGGCGTCTTTGACGTAGGCCGCACGGGCAAGGAAAAAGCCGCCGCCCAAGGATACCACGCACATGAGCGCGGCCGCGATCAGCATTTTGCGCGACCCGCGTGGCCGGTCCGCTGCGTCAGCAGAGGCGGCCTGCTTTGCCGCAGCTGGCTTTTTTTTCGCTTTCTCGGCCATGTGGAAACCTTAACTTGGTGTTAATGCCACATTCCCCTTTTAAGGGCAAAAACACAAGGTTAAAAATTGTTTAATACTTGCCTTGAGGCATGAATTGATCAATATATTCACAACAAATCGATGCTGAGGGGCCCCATGCAAGGATTAATCGACAATCTCAAGTCGCTCGGTAAAAACAAGCTCATGATGCTTGGTGGGGCGGGCATTGGTGTGGTGCTGTTGATGATTCTCGGCATTGGTGCCGTGACCCGTCCGGACTACGCGCCGCTCTATTCGAATCTGTCGATCACCTCCGCCAATTCGATCGAGGCGACGCTGGCAAACGCGGGCTTTAACGCGATGGTCTCTGAAGACGGCACCAGCATCTCGGTTCCCCGCGGGGACGCGGTGCGGGCGCGTATGGTTTTGGCGGAGACCGGCATGCCCATTGATGGGGATCCGGGATGGGAGCTGTTCGACGAAAGCAGCGGGCTGGCGATGAACTCCTTCCTGCAGAAGATCAATAAGATGCGCGCGATGGAGGGGGAGCTCGCCCGCTCCATCCAGACGCTTGACGGGATCTCGTCTGCGCGGGTTCATCTGGTGTTGCCCGACCGCGAGCCCTTCTCCCGCGATGCGCCAGCGCCGCGTGCCTCTATCATCCTGCGCCCCGAATCCGGCCGTGCGGTGACCCGCAAGCAGGCCGTGGCGGTCAGCAATCTGGTCGCCTCTGCCGTTGCTGATCTGGATATTTCGCGCGTCACCGTTCTGTCGGCCAGTGGCGAGACGATCCTGGCGGAAGGGCCGGACGGCAGCAGCCAAGGCGGCGTCCAATCCGCTAAAGCAGGCATTGAAGACCGCCTGTCGCAAGAGATACAGAACATCCTGACAGCGCGGGTCGGCGCGGGGAATGCGCGCGTCCATGTGAACGTCGAATTGACCACGCAGCGCGAAGTCATTGTCGAGCAGACATACGACCCCGACCAGCAGGTCGTGCGGTCAACCGAGACGAAGTCCGAAGACCAGACCGGCACGAAAGAGGCAGGCAACGTCGGTGTGGAAAACAACATCCCTGCCGCTTTGGCCGATGGCAATGGGGCAGGGACATCGACCCGTCGGTCCGAGGCCGACGAGATCGTGCAATATGAGATCGGCAACACGCGCCGCGAGATCGTGCGCGAAGCCGGCGACGTGCGGCGCATGTCCGTCGCGGTTCTGGTGAACGGGATCTACAACGTTGACGGGTCCGATGTGATCTACGCTGAACGCACGCCGGAAGAGCTGGCGCGGCTTGGGGAGCTGGTCAAAACTGCCGTCGGATTCGACACTACACGCGGGGATAGTGTCTCTGTCGATAGTATGCGGTTCATGGATTATTCGATGGATTTGGGCGATCCGATCGACAAATCTATCGGGGATGAGCTGACCGATAATGTCGTGTCTATTGTACGCGGTGTTCTGGCCCTGCTGGTTGTCGGCCTGATCCTTGTCTTTGGCGTGCGGCCCATGCTGCGCAAGTTCAGCGAAGGCGATCAGCTCAACAGCTACGAAGATCCCGCCCTGACCGCAGAAAAGACCGCCGAACCGGCGGCACTGACAGCGGAAGGCCAGCGCCCCAAGCTGCCTGGCACCACGCCAGCCGTCGCGGATATTGCCGAGGATGACGACCCGTTGACTGTCACGGATGACGATATCGAAGCTGCGGAAGTGGCTGAATACGTGCGCAAGGAAGGCATTCGCGGGAATCTGCACAAGAAAAAGATCGAGACGATCCAACAGCTTGCAGATGAGAAACCCCAAGAGGTTCTGCGCGTGATCCGGTCGTGGCTTCCTGCCGAGGCAGGCGCATGATCGATCTTTTCGCCCGAAACTTTGACAGCGACAATGCGCCCGCGGCGCCCGTCACTACAATCGACGAGGAAGAGCTGAACCTGCGTCTCGCTGAAGCGCGCAAGCAGGGCTTTGATGCCGGGCGCGCCGTCGGTCAGCAAGATGCAAAAGCGGAGTTCGACGCGCAAGAGGATGCACGACTAGAGGCAGAGAGCGCGGAAATCCGCGCCCAGCTTGACGCGTTGATCGCGCAAGATACGAGGCAATGCCGCGCAACAGAGACTGATATCGTGGAACTCTTCCTCGGCATCGGCGACCGGCTTGTACCAGAGTTGCTGCAAAACTACGGCGTCGATCTGGCCATTGGT
>NZ_NHBI01000013.1:0-9691 GCF_002167505.1 Sulfitobacter sp. TMED3
CGGCCCCGGCGGCCTATCATCTTGGGTTTCTGCTTGGCCCGCGGATCAACGCGGGCGGGCGCATCGGGCAAGCGGATCTGGGGGCAAGGCTGTTGGCCTGCGATGATCCCCATGAGGCGCAGTCGCTTGCCGAAAAGCTGGACCTGCTGAACACCGAACGCCGCGATGTCGAAACCGCTGTCCGCGCCGCCGCGCTGGATCAGGCAGAGGCCCGCGGCTTTGACGCGCCTTTGGTCTGGGCCTCGGGCGCGGGCTGGCACCCGGGCGTGGTGGGCATCGTCGCCTCGCGTTTGAAAGAGGCGTCCAACCGGCCGTCGATCGTGATCGGGTTCGAGGATGGCATCGGCAAAGGCTCTGGCCGCTCTGTCTCGGGGATCGATCTGGGCGCGCCGATCCAGCGGCTGGCGGCCGAGGGGCTGCTGATCAAGGGCGGCGGGCATAAGATGGCCGCCGGTCTGACCGTGGCCGAAGACAAGCTGGACGCCGCCATGGCGCGGCTGTCGGAGCTACTGGCAAAACAGGGCGCGCATCTGGCCGGCGCCGCAGACCTGAAGCTGGACGGCATGTTGATGCCCGCCGCCGCGACGGTGGAACTGGCGCAGCAGGTGGAACAGGCGGGTCCCTTCGGGGCCGGTGCCCCTGCCCCGCGATATGCCTTTGCCGACATGCAGATCCGCTTTGCCAAGCGGGTGGGTGAAAGCCACCTCAAGATCAGTTTCGGCGACGGCAACAACACCAAAATGGACGCCATCGCCTTTGGCGCATTTGACGGCCCGCTTGGCCCGGCACTGGAAAATCACGGTGGTGCACGGTTCCATCTGGCCGGTCGTCTGGACATCAATACCTGGCGCGGCCGACAGTCTGTGCAGCTGCGTCTGGAAGATGCGGCACCTGCGTAAAAATTTTTCATTTTCTTTCGATTTCTGCTTGCGCGCCTGCGCGGCATTCCTTAGAGAAGCGCTCACAAGCCAAGTGGCCCGTTCGTCTATCGGTTAGGACGTCAGGTTTTCAACCTGAAAAGAGGGGTTCGACTCCCCTACGGGCTGCCACTTGTACCTTTACCCGACATTATGAAGACAATACCCCATGANCNNGGGCGAGATGTGTTTGCCGCTGTTTCTGCGCTGTTNGATCTCGCGCGGCGGGCTGGANGGCTNAGCNCTGATGTCTCTGACGGCGGTTTGCGNNTCGCCTATTANATCCATNATCAGAAAACNGANCTCAANATCAGGTCAATTACATGAATCACGGCAGTCTTTAGGTGGGCATCAGACACACCCGAGGATGACCACCATGAAAGCCATNACCCTTACCGCCTAGGGTGGCAACGCGACGTTNGANGCCGNCGCCCTGAACGCCCATATCGCGTCGACCTTTGGGCTGCTGGAAATCGNCCTGTCCCCTGCGCACTTCAAAGGGCTGTCGCTGCATATCATCTTTATGCTGCTTCCAATGCTTGCCAACCAAGGCCGTGAAAAGCACGAGGAGATCCTGACCAAACTGGCAGAGNTTGTGGACGCAGGGGCGCTCAAGCCCTTGCTTGATGACCAGANNTTCGACCTNGATACGGTGGGCGGGGCCTATGACCGCCTGACCAGCGGGCANGCCATCGGCAAGGTGGTTGTAGACGTCTGATCATACCACCAGACNNGTGNNAAGGNGTTGCCAACGCANNGGCGNTGGCAGCCCCTTATTGGCCCATTTCAACCGGAAACTGCTGGGCATCCCCCCATTGGCGCGGNGATTGCCCGTACATCCGCCTGAATTCGCGACTGAATTGCGACGGGCTGACNTATCCCACNTCGACCGCNGCNTCGTTCACNGACATGCCGCCTGCGATCTTCATCGCCGCATTGTTGAGCCGCATGGATTTGACAAACTGGATCGGGGCCATCGTCGTCACCTGTTTGAACTTGCGNTGAAAGGCGGCGCGGCTCATCCCGGCGCGGGACGCCATATCATCGATAGAGATCGGCGCGTCCAGGTGAGAGGATACATGCGCGATCGACCGTGCNATCGCATTGCCCGCNCCGAANGCCTGTCTGGCAAANCNCCCTGCCTCNCCCTTCAGGATCGCGTAGTAAAGCTCGCGCAGCCGTGCCTCGCCAAGGATCGCCGTATCCGCCGGATTGCCACCCAATTGCAGCAAACGCAGCAGCGCGTCGGCAAAGGCATCATCCCAAGCGGCCAGCCTGATCCCNTGCGCGCGCAAACCGCCTTTGACCTCGGGAATCACATTGCCGGTATTTTCCATCTCCATCGACAGTTCTGTCATCANCCGCTTATCGAGCGAAATGATANCCCCGTAGAGCGGGCTTTCGGCAGAGGCGGTCGGCGTGCCNGCCTTCACCGGCATCGACATCGGGCAGCACATATATCGGCTGTCGTCATAGATGTACCTGTGCCCGTCCAGCACGGCCTCTTTCGCCCCGCTGACGATAGCAATAACGCTGGGTTCATAGACCGCCGGCACGCAAGGAATCGCCTGCGTGGCCCGAAACAGGCGCACCCCGTCAATGCCGGTTCCCGTCAGCCCCTCTTGGGTCGCGTTGTTCTGAATTAGCTGTCTGATCTGGTCTTTGCTCATGAGCGCAATCTANTGCGTCACATCCGCCTTTCGCAAGCGCGTGATACAATCAGGCAAGTATTCGCGACGATCTCGCCTGTTTTGAGAGNCANCCGAGAGCTATTTACCCTTCAACATCAAACACAGCGCGCATCGCTGCCGCGCTGACATCGAAAAGGAACATGACGATGAAGGACACGACTTTCGGACCCAAAGGCTGGACACCTGATCGCCTTGGATCGCTCAAGGGGAAAACATANCTCATCACCGGCACGACGGCCGGTGCGGGCTTTCAGGCCACGCGCATCCTGCTGTCCAAGGGGGCAAAAGTCGTCATGNTGAACCGCAACGCCGACAANTCCATCGCCGCGGTCAAAACGCTCAAGGACNCNTTCGGTCCCAACGCCGAGGTGAGCTTTGTGCGGATGGATCTGTCNGATCTGGCCAGCGTGCGCGCCGCGGCGGAGGAGGTGAAACGCACCGTTCCCCGGATTGACGCGCTGATCTGCAACGCTGCCATCGCGCAGGTGCCAACACAGCAACTGACCGTTGACGGGTTCGAAAGCCAGCTTGGCACCAACCACTACGGACACTTCCTGCTGTGCGGGATGCTGTTTGATCGCATTCAGGAAAGCGCGGGCCGGATCGTCGTGGTGTCCAGCCTCGGGTACAACATGGGGATCAAGACGATCCAGTTCGACGACATGAACTGGGACAAGAACTATAGCGCCAACGCGGTCTACAGCCAAAGCAAGCTGGCGCAGATGATGTTTGCCTATGAGCTTCAGGACCGGCTGAAAGCGACCGACAGTCGCGTTGAGGTATACGTCTGCCACCCCGGCGCGTCGGCGACCTCGCTGATCAGCACAAGCGGCGGGCTTTTCACACGGGTCACCTGGTGGATGATGAGCAAGACGCCAATGGTGCAATCCGCCGAGAAAGGCGCCTACCCCGAGGTCATGTGCGCGACCGAAGACGGGTTGGCGCAGCGCGCGCTTTATGGCCCGACCGGATGGATGCAAACCGGAGGGCCCGTTGGCAAAGGCACGCTGAACCCCCATGCCTACGACAAACCCGTGATGGAGAAACTCTGGACCGTCTCCGAAAAAGCGACGGGTTTTCACTGGGAAATCTAAGGGAAACGCGCGCCCGCATCCCAAGCGCGGCGCGCGTTTCACGCGACGATCCCCCCTCGCCATACGCCCCTTGGAATACGGCATTAAAATCTGTGATTTTTTTTGCCGTATTTCCCCGCTTTCTCATGCAGCTTACACTTGCGCCCGCCGATGGCTTTGCCTAAAGAAGCGCTCACAAGTTAAGTGGCCCGTTCGTCTATCGGTTAGGACGTCAGGTTTTCAACCTGAAAAGAGGGGTTCGACTCCCCTACGGGCTGCCACTTGGTTTTCCCTCCATTTGTTATTTGCCTCCCGCCCGTTCTGCGGAACCGTGGCCTGCGTTATTTGCCTTTGTCCCGCGATGACGACCGCAAAAACGCAACTTGACGGGTGGGCGGACAACTGTCATCGAAACCGGGTCGGTTTCCTTCGGGAAATAATAGGGAATTCGCCATCCGCGCTTTGCTGTGGATGAACCGGAACTGCCCCCGCAACTGTAGACGGTGAGCTACCTCCATCATGCCACTGGGCCTAAAGGTCCGGGAAGGCGGGGACAGCCGCGATCCGTCAGTCAGGAGACCTGCCGACACTGAACCTGAAACACCGGGCGGGGTTGCTCGGGAGAGGATGATGATGGGACCGGATCTTACCACAAGCGCAGACCAAAATGCGCCCGCGCGCCGTTTGGCTGGCCCCTTCTCTTTCTATTCAAAGACCCCGGCATCGGACCAACCGGAGCCCTTGATATGAAACCATTTTTTTCCAGCCTGACCCTGATTGCGAGCCTTGCAGGCAGCACCGCGCTTGGCGCAGAGACAGACTATCCGCTGACCATCGACAACTGCGGCCATACGCTCAGCTTTGACGCGGCACCCCAGACCACCGTCACCATCGGGCAATCCACGACAGAGATCCTGTATCTGCTGGGCCAGCAGGACCGGATCGCGGGAACCTCTGTCTGGTTTAGCCCCGTTTTGCCAGAGTTCAAAGAGACAAACGATGCGATTGAACGGCTGGCGGACAACGATCCCAGCTTTGAAAGCGTGTTGGGCAAACGCCCCGATCTGGTCACCGTGATGTATGAATGGCACGTCGGCCCCGAAGGTATGGTCGGCACCCGCGACAGCTTTCACGAGGTGGGCGTGCCGACCTATGTGATGCCCACCGATTGCGCGGCCAAGGATAACTCTGTCGGCGCGGACGGCACGCGATCTGAACTGTTCACGACCCAGCAGCTGTATACCAGCATCGAAGAGCTCGCCCTGATCTACAACGCGCAAGACGCCGGTGCCACGCTGCTGGCAGACCTGCAATCGCGCGAGGCAAAGGCCGTCGAGAAAGCCAAATCCCTGAACCTGCCCCAAGGCACCTCGGCGCTGTTCTGGTTCTCGTCGTCCGAGATGGCGGCGGACCCTTATGTCGCAGGTCAACAGGGTGTGCCCGCCTATATGATGGACAAGCTTGGCGTTGAAAACGTCGTGACCTCGGCCGAGGAATGGCCTCTGGTCGGATGGGAGACTCTGGCGAAGTCCGACCCGACCTTCATCGTGCTTGCCAAAATGGACCGCCGCCGCTTCCCTGCGGATGACATCGAGAAAAAGCGCGCCTTCCTGATGAACGACCCCGTCGCCCGCGAGATGACCGCGGTGAAAGAGGGCCGCATCATCACCATGGACTCCCATGCGATGGACCCGACCGTGCGTGCGATCTATGCGCTGGAAACGATGGCTGACGCGCTGTCCGGTTTCGATCTGGCCGAATGACCGCAATCGACCGCTCTGTGACGCGCAGGCCGCAGTGGCACTGGTGGGTGATCATCCCGCCGGTGCTGCTGGCCGCACTGCTGTTTGGTGCGGCCATCGGCGAGGTCTCTATCCCGCCGCTGGTGGTGCTGAAGGTGCTGGCCAATAAGGCGCTGAACGCGGGCTATGCGGTCGACAAGATCGACGAGGGCATCGTGTGGAACTACCGCATGGCGCGGGCCGTGGTGGCGATGTGCTGTGGCGCCGGTCTGGCGCTGTCGGGCGTCGTGTTGCAGGCACTGCTGCGCAATGCGCTGGCGGATCCCTATCTGCTGGGCATCTCTGCGGGAGCGTCCACAGGCGCTGTTGCGGTGACCATCCTCGGGCTGGGGGGTGGTGCCATCTCGCTGTCTATCGGTGCGTTCAGCGGGGCGCTGGTGGCCTTTGCCTTTGTCGCCTTGCTGGCGCAGGCGGCGGGCGGCGGTGTGGGCCTGCGGGCCGCGGGCGTGATCGTGCTGGCCGGTATTGCGGGCAGCCAGATGTTCAACGCTCTGACCGCGCTGATGATCACGAAATCGGCCAATGCCGAACAGGCCCGTGCCATCATGTTCTGGCTTTTGGGGAATATGTCGGGCGTGCGCTGGCCCGATGTACTAAGCGCCCTGCCCGCGGCGATGATCGGTCTGCTGGCCTGTCTGTGGCACGCCCGCGCGCTGGATGCCTTTACCTTCGGCAGCGACAGCGCCGCGTCCTTGGGCATTCCGGTCCGCCGCGTGCAGCTGCTGCTGATCGGCACGGCGGCGCTGGTCACGGCGGTAATGGTCTCGGTGGTCGGTGCGATCGGCTTTGTCGGGCTGGTGATCCCCCATGCCATGCGCATCGTCGTGGGGCATCGTCATGCGATCCTCGTGCCTGCTTCCGCACTGGCGGGGGCGGTGTTTCTGGTCTTTGCCGATGTGATTTCGCGGGTGATTGTACCGGGCCAGGTGCTGCCCATCGGNGTGGTGACCGCTTTGGTCGGCGCGCCNGTCTTTGCACTGATCCTGATTGGCAAAAGGACGTCGCCATGATTCTGTCCTGTCACGAACTGGGCTGGCGGGTGCGCAACCGCGCCATNGTCAANGANGTGTCCCTGTCCTTGCGGCCGGGCGAAAAGCTGGGGCTGATCGGGCCGAACGGGTCNGGCAAATCCACGTTGCTTCATATGCTTGCCGGTATTCAGAAACCCTCGCGCGGGCGGGTCGAGCTGGACGGCGCACCGCTNGCAAAGATGCGCCAGCGCGANATNGCACAGCGGCTNGCCCTGGTNGAACAACACGCCGATACCGCAGATCGCATCACCGTGCGCCATGCCGTTGAACTGGGCCGCACCCCNTGGNTGTCCGCCCTGCGCGGGTGGAGCGCATNNGGANGACGCCATCGTCACGCAGGCGCTGGCGGATGTGGATCTGTCGGGCTTTGGCGACCGCCACTGGCATACGCTGTCGGGCGGTGAACAACAGCGCGTTCATATCGCCCGTGCACTGGCCCAAAGGCCGCAAGTGCTGCTGCTGGACGAGCCGACAAACCATCTGGATATCCGCCACCAGCTGTCGATCCTTGATCTGATCCAGCGCTTGCCGACAACGGCGATCATCGCCCTGCATGACCTGAACCAAGCCACGCTCTGCGACCGGATCTGCGTCTTGCAAGATGGCAAGCTNCGCGCCATNGGCACCCCCTCCGAGATCATGACCGAANCCCTACTGCGCGAGGTCTTTGGCGTCTGCGGGCATTTCCTTGTCGATCCGGCGGANAACGCGCAGGTGATCCGCTTTCACACGGCNACCCATTAAGCGCGCCAAGCGGCCACAGCTCTATCCAACTCCTTACGCATTTGGTCGGGAACCATCCGTCACGCTACAGGTTTTGCCTGTGGACCCTGAAGGAGTAGCTACAGATGACCGACAAGAAGCAAACCCCTCCCACAACCACAGACGCCGGCATTCGCGTTCAAAGCGATGANCATTCGCTGACCGTNGGCCCCGATGGCCCGATCGTGNTGAATGACCACTATCTGCTTGAACAGATGGCGAATTTTAACCGTGAACGTATTCCAGAGCGCCAGCCCCACGCCAAAGGCTCGGGCGCATTTGGCACCTTCGAGACGACGCAAGACGTGTCGAAATACACGATGGCGAATATCTTCCAGCCCGGCGCGAAATGCGATGTGGTGATGCGGTTTTCAACCGTGGCAGGCGAACGCGGCAGCCCGGACACATGGCGCGACCCGCGCGGCTTCTCGGTCAAGATGTACACCGACGAAGGCATCTTTGACATGGTCGGCAACAATACCCCGATCTTCTTTGTCCGCGATCCGATCAAGTTCCAGCAGTTCATCCGCAGCCAGAAACGCCGTGCGGATAACAACATGCGCGACCACGATATGCAGTGGGACTTCTGGACGCTCTCGCCCGAAAGCGCGCATCAGGTGACCTATCTCATGGGCGACCGCGGCATTCCGAAAAACTGGCGCGAGATGAACGGGTATTCCAGCCACACCTATTCGCTGGTCAATGCCGAGGGCGAGAAATTCTGGGTCAAGTTCCACTTCCACACCGATCAGGGCGACGGCAATGCCTACCTTAGCCAGGATGAAGCCGACAAGCTGGCGGGGACCAACGGCGATTACCACCGCGCCGATCTGTTCAACAACATCCGCGACGGGAACTACCCCAGCTGGACGCTCAAATGGCAGATCATGCCTTACGAGGATGCCAAGACCTATCGCATCAACCCGTTTGATCTGACCAAGGTCTGGCCGCACGAGGATTACCCGCTGATCGAGGTTGGCAAACTGACCCTGAACCGCAACCCCACCGATTTCCATACAGAGATCGAACAGGCCGCGTTCGAGCCGAACAATATGGTGCCGGGCGTGGGTCTGTCGCCAGACAAGATGCTGTTGGCACGGGGTTTTTCCTACGCGGACGCGCACCGCGCGCGGCTGGGTGTCAACTACAAGCAGATTCCGGTCAACAAACCTGTCTCGCCCACCCATAGTTATTCGAAAGACGGGGCGGGCCGGACTGAAAAAGTGTCTGATCCGGTATATGCGCCCAACTCATATGGTGGGCCCTCTGCGCAGCCGCATCAGCATGAAGCGGGCCTGTGGTATTCCGATGGCGACATGGTGCGTCAGGCCTATACCCTGCGCCCCGATGACGATGATTGGAGCCAGGCCGGCAAGCTTGTCCGCGAGGTGATGGATGCCGACGCCCGCGCGCGTCTGGTGTCGAACGTGGTGGGGCACCTGTGTGACGGTGTCAGCGAAAAGGTGCTCGTCCGTGCCTTTGAATACTGGCGCAACATCGACAAAGACACCGGCGACAAGATCGAGGCCGGTGTGCGCGAGAAGCTGGGCGGGGAATCCAAAGCCCCCGGTATGGCTTCTGCCATCAGCATCGGCGGCAAGTAACACCGCACCGTTCCAAGCCAAACGATCAGCGGGGCCTTCGCGGGCCCCGCTTTTTTTGCATATTCCAGAGCGATTTAACCGACGGCGATATTGTCGATCAGCCGCACACCGGCCAGCCACGCGGCGGCCAACAGACGTGCGGGGCGGTCGGGCGTGGTCATCAGCTCCAACTGGTCAGCAGATCGCAGGTCAAGGTATTCTACCTGCGTAAAGCCCGCACGTTCCACCCGCGACACTGCCGCCGCGCGGATCGTTTCGAGATCGCCACCAGCAAGCAGCCCCTCTGACATCTCCTCCATCGCACGGTGAAGTTCGGGGGCCCAGGTGCGGGCGCGATCCGACAGCAGCAGGTTGCGCGAGGACATGGCCAGACCGTCCTCCTCGCGGATGGTGGGGCAGCCGATCACCTCTATCGGCAGGTCCAGATCACGCGCAAGACGGGTCACCACCTGTAGCTGCTGATAATCCTTTTCGCCAAAGAACGCCTTGTCCGCCTGGGTCTGGGTAAAGAGCTTGGTCACGATAGTCGCAACCCCGTCGAAATGCCCTGCCCGATGCGCCCCGCACAACCCTTGGGTGATGCCTTCGACCGACACAGTTGTCGCGAAACCATTGGGGTACATCTGTTCCCCATCTGGCACATAGACGACATCCGCCTTTAGCGCGATCAGCTTGCGCGCGTCCTCTTCCTCGGTGCGGGGGTAGTTTTTGTAGTCCTCAGGGTTGTTGAATTGCTTGGGGTTGATGAAGATCGTCACGATCACACGGTCGCACGCCTCTTTTGCGGCCCGCACGAGGCTCAGATGACCCT
>NZ_NHBI01000014.1:0-7753 GCF_002167505.1 Sulfitobacter sp. TMED3
AGCTTATTTTGCGCCCCCTCTCGCGCATGTTTACATGCGCTGCCGGGCAGCGGGACGGAACTCGACCGCCCACTGAAGCGATGATCGCCTTCATAGAGGATCAGCGCGTTGTTTACGGTGTCGAGTCGATCTGCAGGGTGCTGCCGATCGCACCATCAACATTCTATCACCAACTTGCGTGCCGAGCGGCCCCTTCCAAAGCTTCTGCACGGCATCAGCGTGACACAGAGCTATGCCCCGAGATCAAAAGGGGCTGGGATGAGAACTACCAGGTCTACGGCGTTCGTAAGGCGTGGCATCAGCTGAAGCGCGAGGGCTTTGAGCTGGCGCGCTGCACGGTGGAGCGACTGATGAAACAGATTGGTATCCGGGGTGCTGTGCGTGGAAAGGTGGCCAAGACAACGATCCCTGACACGTCAGCGCCTTGTCCGCGTGATAAGGTGAACCGCGTGTTCCGAGCACCAGCCCCTAACCTTCTCTGGGTCAGCGACTTCACCTACGTGTCGACCACTGCCCGGCAGTGCATTGCGGAGCAATGTCACGAGAGGGGTGGCAGGGCTTTGTCTATGTGGCCTTCGTCATCGATACGTTCGCTGATCGCATCGTCGGGTGGCGGGTCTCGCGGTCCGCCAAAACGGACTTTGTTCTCCCCTATCGTGCATTGCTGCGCAATACCCTGCCGGGCAATGGATGCCTTGGAGCAAGCCCTGCACGATCGACGGCCCGTCCAGAAAAGTGGAGCGGTTCACCATTCGGACCGCCTCTCTCGGGACATTGCTGCACAATGCCCTGCCGGGCAGTGGGCGGGCAATATTTGTCCATTCGATACACCGAGCGTTTGGCTGAGGCTGGCATCGAACCGTCGGTCGGCAGTGTCGGTGACTCGTATGACAACGCCCTCGCCGAGACGGTAAACGGTCTCTACAAAACCGAACTGGTCCATCGCCAAGGACCGTGGCGCAACATGCAGGACCTGGAAATGGCGAGGTAATCCCCCCATTTTTAATGGGGTCCAGCCGTAGAATTCAGGCGGCTGTTTTCAGTTTCATGGCGGGTGTCATGCCGCCGATACCCATGTTGGGTCGCTCGTTGTTGTAAGTCCAGAGCCATTCAGTTGCTTGGTCCTGTGCCTCCTCGATGGTTTCGAAGATGTATTGCCCCAGCCATTCGCCGCGAACGGTTCGGTTGTAGCGCTCGATATAGGCATTCTGTTGCGGCTTTCCGGGTTGGATGTATTGCAGGCAGATGTTGCGCGTCTCAGCCCATGCCATCAGCTTGCCGCTGACGTATTCTGGGCCGTAACACCTTTGGAATGAAGCTGATTGAGAGGCTATGGCCGCCTGCGCAGCCCCCAGATAGCGCAGCAGGTGGTCATAGCCGGGTCTCGGGTCCCTACAGTGGTTTTGCACAAACCACACCGCAAAGGAGACCAACTATGACCAAGATTATTGTTGCACAAGATGCCCCTGTTTTGGTGGCTATCGACATCGCCAAGGCCCGGCATGAAGTTTTGATCGCTATTCCAGATAAGAAACGGCGACGTCGCTTAACAGTTTTGAACGAACTCGCCGACTTCAACCGCCTCGCCACCGCACTTAAGGAATACGGACGCCCAGTTCGTGTGGCCTTTGAGGCGACTGGCAATTATCACCGTGCCTTGGCTTACCATCTGGCAACTTCTGGCTTTGAGGTAAAGCTGGTGTCCTCAGTGGCTTTGGCGCGGACGCGCGAAGCCCTCAATAACAGCTGGGNTAAGAATGACCCAAAGGACGCGCAAGTGATCCTGCATATGATGGAGATCGGAAACGAGCAATATTACCACGACCCTCTGGTATGCGGCACGAATGACATTCAAGAGTTGTCCAAAACCCACGATATCGTCTCCAAGTCGAAGACTGAACTTTGGCACCGGGTGTTGACCCATTATCTGCCGCTGTACTTCCCTGAAGCGGGTCGGTTTTACCGCAGCTCACGCAGTGATTGGTTCTTTGCATTCCTTGAGCGTTATCCATCACCACATTTGATCNCAGCNATGGGCAAAGCCGCTTTCACCNCTGATGCTTGGGANGTCATTGGGCGCAAGGTCGCGAAAGAGCGTTTGCTTGCAGATATTTACGAGACAGCTAAGTCTTCAGTGGGGTTGCCGGTTGCCCCAGATTCTGATGCGNTCAGAATGTTCCGCTTGGTNCTTGGAGAAGGCCGCAGTCTCATTGCNCAACGNAATCAAATTGAAGATCGCGCCGTCGCGCTTCTCAAGGATCTACCTGACTATCAGTTGCTGACATCAATACCTGGGATCGGCCCGATCAACGCTNTGACCATCCTCGCAGAAGCTGGCGACTTGCGCCGTTTTGGACATCATCGGCAGTTCTTGAAGTTCTGCGGCATGGACTTGGCAACCATTCAGTCGGGCACATTCCGGGGCCAAACCAAGCTGTCAAAATACGGGAATGCCCGTTTGCGCCGCACCCTATGGATGGCTGGTCAGGTTGCCATTCTGCAGCGCACCAACAGCTTCCGGGATAAGTTCGAGCGCTACATTGCCAAGGACCGCCACAACTCACATTTGCGCCGAAAGGCGTATACCGCAATCGCCGCCACCCTTTCGGGACATTGCTGCGCAATACCCTGTCGGGCNGTGAATGGCCCNCACAGTTCACGGGATCATTAAACATGGCGAGCCCTATCGCCCCTTNTTTGAGGGGTGATCGATCGCAGAAGGACCTTTCTCTGTAGGTGCCGTNGAGGCAGGTAACTGACCTCGTAGATAATGTTNAGGCCTTCTGTGTTNGCGACCCGATGATCTCGTCTTAAGGACGGTGAGAGCCGCCAGNNNGCGTACNCTGTGTTTGNTATGGNAGAGATCATNTCGTTGANNNNANNGCCNNNCTGAGGCACTNNCNNAACAGNGCATCGNGGCNNCTCNNNATGTNCNATGACCTGNTGACCNAANCAGCCAGATCNTTCCGCGACATAGGACGTTGTCGCTGACTATGCATCCGGGTTTACCGTAGATCCGCACCAGCGCATCCAGCTCACGCGCAACACGCGCGCCGGAGATGCTGGTGTCAGCAATCAGGCACAGGTTTTCGCGGCTGCAATCGTCTATCACTGCCAGGATGCGGAATTTTCGGGATGGGCCGAAGCTGTCAGCCAGGAAGTCCAGAGACCAGCGCGCATTGGGATACGNAGCCACCGGCATCGGGGAGCGCGTTCCACGGGCCCGCTTGCGGCCGCGCCGCCGCTTCACTGACAACCCTTCTTCCCGGTAGAGCCGATACAGTTTCTTGTGGTTCATTCTCATGCCCTTGCGCTCAAGCAACACGCCAATCCGCCCCTCTCGGGACATCACCTCGTGATGCCCTGCCGGGCAGCGGGATAGCCGAACCGGCGCCGCTTTCCNGCGATCTCCTGCATCTCCTTGCGGATCTCAGGGCAGTCCGGCGGGCGTTCGCGCCGGACTGTCTTTGGGTCGACACCGACAAGCCGACAGGCCCGGCGCTGCGAGATGCCGTGATCCCGCAGCGCCCTGAGCGCCGCCTCTCGCCGCTTGGTCAGCGTCGTCAGTTCTTTCCCAGAAGATCCTTCAGAACCACATTGTCCAGCATCGTATCGGCCAGAAGCCGCTTCAGCTTGGCGTTCTCGTCCTCCAGNGCCTTCAGCCTCGAGGCCTCCGACACCTCCATGCCGCCATACTTGGACTTCAGCTTGTAGAACGTTGCCGGGCTGAGCCCGTGCCTGCGGCACACCTCCGCCGTCGGCATGCCTGCCTCTTGCTCCTTGATCATCCCAATAATCTGCGCCTCGGTAAAACGGCTCTTCCGCATTCGTCTACTCCTTCAGGGTTGGGCAGACTCTACATCATGGTGAGGGATTTCGCGGGGGGCAGGTCACCGGCAACGCACTCATGTCGCGAAACTCCCTTTGGAGGTAACATTCGGAAACGAATCAACTTGGGGAAGACTGTGGATATCGAATTCCAATCCATCAGAGACGCGATTGAACTCGCGGAAGACACTGGCACGTCTGCGAAGCGGGCAACTGAAACCCTCGTCGAAATCNAACAGCTGTCGAAAACAGTGGAAGACATCCCAGCTTCAGAAATCAAACTCGCCGCTAGCGAATTGCTGGCACAGGTGGCTAGCATCCAGGTCGCGAACGCGACGCTGATACAACGGTTGTCGATACTTGCCGCTTCGCTTGCGGCATCGAAGACAAAGCAGCCTGACTTCGACCGCTATGAACTTTGGAATACTCCTGCCGGCAGCCTCATGTATCGGCTGAAAGAAGGCCACGACATGGGAGAACCAGAGCATTTCATTTGTCCGAACTGCATGGCCAACAAGAGAAAGTCTTTTCTGCAAGGGAACAACACTAAGATCTGCAGTGGCTGCGAGACAGTATTCACCGTCGAGCCTCTCAAACACCCCTCCGCGATAAACAGGGTGGTAAACTGAAGGTGACCAGCTCATGCCGCGTCCTCCTCAATCTGCAGAAAGGAGAACATCGAGCGTGGCGGTTCTTCCAAAGACGCATCGATCGCCATTCGACAAAGCGCGTCATACCAAGAGGCAGGAAAAGTACCGCTTTGCATGGCGGTATGAACCGTAGTCGACCTCTTATGCAGAGATCGGGCAACAGCTTGATAGCCACCCAAGGCCAAAATGAACGCTCGCGTCGGTGTTTCCATACACTAAGCGTAGTACGAGTTTTTCGTACAATCAACCGTTCAGTCGATGGAAAGTGCAATTTTTTCGTATCAGGGCGTAATCAGACCTATGGATTACATTGAACAAGAAAAACTCACCCGCGCTGGCGATACATCGCCTGAAGCGATCCATCACCGTCTGGTCGCAACCAGAAAGATGACGGGTATGACCAGCAAGCAGCTGGCAGCCAGCGCTGGCATTAAATACACGACATTCATCTCCCAGGAGAAAGCAGGATCTCCTTCTGTGAAGCTCATGACCTTTTACCTCAAAGCATTCATGGTCGACTACAACTTCATTCTCGGCGGTGATCCAGCGAGACTTCCAGCCGACGTGCGTGAAGCGATTTTGGCTGAGCTCGACTAACTATAGCCCACGTTATCGGCGCAAATATCCAGTTTAGATTGATACCCAACGCCAACCCAACCCTAGCGACTAACCGCACAAGCAACCCGATTCCCCCAAATGTTCACGTTTTATTCTCATCGCCAAGCGCCACGGTGTATAGGTGAATTTTCAAATAATACGATTTTTTTGAATTATTGAATTGATGTGTACAATTTTTTCGTATTATCAAACCTCCAGTGATATTGGAGGAAGACATGCTAACCTACACCGGACCCACCCCATCAGCCCAAGGCCTAACCAAGCCGGTAGATTGCGTAAGCAGCCAGCAGGCACAGTGCCATGACTATCAAGCACACTGCCAAAAAGATGGTGAGACCGGGGTTGTCGTACATGATGGTCAGCATTCGCCGAACCTCCTTAAATTTTTTCCACGCTCCAGGGAGCTTGAGTTCACAGCTGAGTTTCATCCCGTATTTCCTTTGTTTTTTCGGGATGGATTGGATGTCGGTGTTGGAAGCACCGGCATCCTGCCCGCGGACAAGTCGTGCAAACATATTTGCCCGCGGGTAATCCAATTTCCTCTGGCGGTTCCCCCGCCTGCCCAGCTAGCCGATGCGATGTCGGTCGCGGCCTACCCTGAGGAAGTCCACGACCGCCCCCTTCTGCGCCGCCTTGCATGGTCGACGCTGATGGCGGCTCGCGGCCACAGTGTGAACCAGACACGCTTAGCGGAGCTGCAACGGGGCAAGGCACTATGAGCACCCGGAAACTGACAGAGCAGCAACTGGCGGCGCTGATAGATGCCCACCGATCACTGAACTACGGCGGGCTTATCGAAATGCCCTCGCGCAACCCACTGGATATCGTTTGGACTGCTATGAACCCAACCTACAAGAAGCGCCACGCCGACAGCACAATGCAGCTGCTGGTGCGGGCTGGATTGCTTCAGGTCTCTGGTGAAAAGCCCGATCGCAGAGCACATCTCACTGAACAGGGGCTCATGGAACTGGATATCGAAGGCGTCTGCGAATGACGCCACAGCTGCAAGGAATGTTGACATGCCATTACGATCTGTCACACTCATGAGTGGAATTGCACTCCGCAACAGTGTCGCAATTTCCCATCGGCCCTCGAGCATTAACTCCCGCTCGGGGGCACCCCTTCCCTGTGAAGCACTAGGTCAATCCGGATTGCGCAACTCAATCCGGATTGGCTCTTTTCCCAAGGCTACCGCTTTTGCGTTCGAAAAAGTTGACAAATTCGCAGTTTTTCCCAAACTTATAGGCAGGCTTGCAACTAGCGTGGCCCATGCCGCACCTTGGTTGCACCTAAGGTCTCAGCGCAGCTTAGGTGCAACCAATCCATTCGGTTGGCGAGATATCCTCCATCACTCGAAGAGCGGACATATCAGAATGGACACATCGAAACCCAAGCCCTCTGCCCACTCTGAGCAAACGGTTGAAGCGGCACCGAATGTCGATACGCAGACGAGCGCCTCCGTGAACTCTCGCTTCCCGTTTCACTTCCCCGAAGTAGGCGACGAGGTAATCTTTACCAGATCCCCCTCCCACGAGCGGGAAACCGGATACGTTATGTCGCGTGAATACGGTACAAGTTGCATCGAGATAGTCGACGTTAATGCGAAGCCTCTGCGACTGCGACCCGGCCAGTACCGGAGTGCAGCACGATGAACGCACACGTCAAACCGACTTCGGGCACTACCATCTTGTCTCCTGCCCGCGTCGCTCTCTATGTGTCGACGTTGGAACAGAAGCTCGGCCGCCAAATCGGCAAGGCAACGATTTTGCCAGGTGGTGGGATCGAGGTAGAGATTGCAGGCCATGACAAATCGTCGAACCCAGCTGACCTTGTGGACATGACTGAATGAAGGGACGCGACCTCCCCTCCTACATCCATAGGCGCAAGCGGGACGGTAAGCTGTTCTTCCGAAAACGCTACGGCGCGAAGATCGTGGAGATCCCGCTCCAGACCCAGTTCCCCGCGGGCGACCCTGTCCCCTTTGCCCTGCACCAGGAACGTGAGCGCATGCTGAACGCCCCCATGCCGGTGGCTGAGGGTAAGACAGTCACTCACGTGATCGAGCGCTACGAGCGGTCTGACGACTTTGCGAACCTTGCGCCGCGAACGAAGGCTGACTACCGGCAGCACCTAGACTTTCTTCAGGACAAGATCGGACACCTGCAGCCCAAGGCGATAGAGCGGTACCACGTCATCAAGTGGCGGGATACATGGGCCAAGAAAAGCCCGCACAAAGCCAACTATCGCTTGCGGATCCTCAAAATCGTGATGGAGAAGGCGATCGACTTTGGCCTGCTGCCCACTGGCGGCAACCGGGCGAAGGGCGTCTCCGAGGTCAAACGACAAGAAAGAGCGCTTGCCTTGGCCGACCGAGATGATCGACGCCGCCAGAGAGAAGGCTGAGCCGCGCACCCGCCTGCTGTTCGAGCTCCTGCTGGGCACCGGGCAGCGGATCGGCGACGTGCTCAAGATGAAGTGGTCAGACTTCGACGGAGAGGCGATCAGCGTCCGCCAGGGCAAGACCAAGGCCAATTTATGGATCCCAGCGCCCCAGATGCTTCTGCAGGCACTAGGGAGTGTCAACGGCGGAGTAAAATTCGGCCATTGTGGCGGAGCAAAAGTCGGCCAGTTTGGGGCGAGCGCCTTGGAGCGTGCGG